>QHTB01000111.1 GCA_003220615.1 Candidatus Rokuibacteriota bacterium | reverse complement strand
CCGGATTGCGGCTTCTTTCCCGTACCGCGCTGGCTGGCAGCGGAGAAGCTCAAGCGTTTGGTGGCGGGAACGAAGCTCGTGCGCCGGGAGCTGACCGGCCGAACCTAGCTGCGCGTCCGCTCAGGCTCTGACGCGGCCGACGATCAGGGCAGGAGATCGGCCACAGGAATAGCGCCGCCAGGCAACAGGAGGGGCGCGACAGTCGCCGGCGGGTGCAGCGTCACCACGCTACGGTAGCGCCAGCCGCACGGAGCGCCCGCTGACATCTCCGGATCGCGGTGAACCTCGAGCGCGTCGCGGACGAGGTCGACAATCCAGTAATCCACGACGCCGGCGCGAGCGTAGAGGCTCGCCTTGTACTCGTGGTCGACCCGATAGGAAGCCTCTGCGACCTCGACGATGAGCACGGCCCGGGACGGGTGCGCGTCGCGATAAGCATCGGCATCGCACGGGACCACGGCGACGTCGGGCTCTGGCTCCGAGTCCGGGTCGAGCGCGATCGGAAGCTGCGAATCGATCTGCCACGCATCGCCGAGCGCGCCACGAAGAGCCGCCAGGACGCGCCGGATCGCCGCGGCGTGCCGACTTCCCTGCGGCTCGCGAACGACCAGGAGACCGTCGATGAGCTCCAGGCGCTCTTCGGGTTGAAACACGCCCAGCTCGACCAGACGCTCGTACTCGACTCGTGTCCAGCGCCGCGTCGTGGGCTGATGAATGACGGTGGAGGACGTCATGTCCACAGCGTAGCCAGCCGAGACCGGCCGGTCAACGTGCCGGAACAGAGACGCCCTATCTCCGCGCCGCGCCGTGGTCGGCGAGCACCTGGGCGACGCACGCGGTCACTTTCACACCCGTGGGCAGATCGATGAACTCGTTCGGCCCGTGGGCGTTCGAGCCCGGGCCCATGACGCCGGTGACCAGGAACTGCGCCTGCGGAAACCGCTCGCCGAGCATGCTCATGAATGGGATCGAGCCGCCGAGGCCGTCGAACATCGGCGGCGCGTTGAAGTACGCGCGCGAGGCGCGCGTCACCGAATCGCGGAGCCAGTCGGCCATCACCGGCGCATCCCAGCCGGTGCCCGGCCGCTCGCCCGTCGAGAACGTCACCCGCGCGCCATAGGGGGGCTCGGCCTCCAGCACCTCCTTCACGCGCTGCGCGGCGCGCGGCGCGTCCGCGGTCGGCGGCAAGCGCAGCGAGAGCTTCACCGCCGTCTTCGGGCGCAGCACGTTACCGGCATCGGCCAGCGAGGGCATGCCGTCGACGCCGGTGACCGCGAGCGCCGGCCGCCACGTGTTGTTGAGCAGCGCCTGGACCGGATCGAGCGTGACCGGGCGCATGCCGGTGACGAGTGGGAAGCCGTGCCCCACATCCCCGCCCAGCACGGCGGCGACGGCCTGCACCTCGGTCAGCCGGCCGGGCGGGACGTCGACGTGACATTCGCGCACGAGAATCTCACCGGTGCGCTCGTCTTCTATCCGGCCCAACAGCTGGCGCAGGATGCGAAAGCTCGACGGCACGATGCCGCTGGCGGCGCCGGAGTGGACACCCTCGCTCAGCACCTCGACCGTGAGCGTGCCGCTGATGATCCCGCGCAACGACGTCGTCGCCCACAGGTGGTCGTAATCACCACATCCCGAGTCGAGGCAGACGACGAGTCCCGGCCGGATGCGATCGGCCAGAGCCTCGACGTACGCGGGCAAGTCCGGGCTGCCGCTCTCCTCGGACGCTTCGATCAGCACGACGCAGCGGCGATGCGCCACGCCCTGAGCCTGCAGCGCTTCGATGGCGGTGAGCGCCGCGAACGCGGCATAGCCGTCGTCGCCCGCGCCGCGCCCGAACAGCCGGTTGCCGCGACGCACGGGAATCCACGGCCCCGCGTCGGCGGCCCAGCCCACCATCTCCGGCTGCTTGTCGCAGTGGCCATAGAGCAGCACCGTGTCGCCGCCGGTGCCCGGCGCCTCCATCAAGATGACGGGCGTGCGGCCTGGCAGACGCACGACCTCGATGGCGAGTCCTTCGATCTTCCGGCGCCGCGCCCAGTCGGTGATGAGGCCGACGGCGCGCTCGAGGTGGCCGTGCTCCGCCCAGTGCGCGTCGAACATCGGCGACTTGGCGGGGATGCGGATGTACTCGGTCAGGGTGGGCACGATGTCGTCGTCCCAGGCTCGCTGGACGAAGGCGCGTGTGCGGTCGCTGTCGATGGTCATGGACGGGTATAGTACTCATCCCGAGCGGATCGCGCTCAATGGATCGCGCTCACTGGAGGAGACGGCGATGAAGCTGATCGGAGTCGTGGCGGCACTCCTGGTGACGGTGACACTGGCCAGCGCCCAGAGCGGGCTCGAGCGCCTCTACGTGCTCGACTGCGGAGTGAACCAGGCCAAGGACCAGGCGCGCTGGTCGCCCGGCGTCAACGAGGGCAAGCCGATCGAGTTCTCGGACAACTGTTACCTGATCCGCCACGCCAAGGGTGTGCTGCTGTGGGACACCGGCATCGCCGACGCGGTCGCCGCCATGCCCGATGGGATGGTGGTGGCCAATGGCGCCATCACCCAGCGCCGCGCCAAGACGCTGGCCGCGCAGCTCACCGAGATCGGGGTCAAACCGACCGACATCACCTACGTGGCCGTCTCGCACACGCACGGCGACCACGTCGGCAACGTCGCGCTGTTCCCGTCCTCCACGATCCTGATCCAGGGCGCCGAGTACGAGTGGGCCATGTCCCAGCCGACCAAGCCGGCGTTCGCCGCGACCCAGAAGTTCGAGAAGCTCGCGGGCGATCGCGACGTCTTCGGCGACGGGAGCGTCGTCGTCCTGTCGACGCCCGGGCACACGCCGGGCCACCAGTCACTGCTCGTGGTGCTGCCCAAGACCGGCGCGCTCGTGCTCAGCGGCGACGCCGTCCACTTCCGCGACAACTGGGAGCACCGTCGGGTGCCGTCGATGAACACCAGTCGCGATCAGACGCTCACCTCGTTGCAGCGGATCGCCGACGTCCTCGAGCAGCGCAAGGCGCAGTTGTGGATCAACCACGACAAGCCGCAGAGCGCAGGGCTCCGGTACGCGCCGGCGTATTACGAGTAGCGCGTGCTGACCCGCATCGACCACGTCATGATCTGCGTGCCCGAGCTGCAGCAGGGCATCGACGTGTACACGCGCCTGGGCTTTCGCGTCTACTCGGGCGGCGTGCATCATGGGCAGGGCACTCACAACGCCATCGGCTTCTTCCAGGACGACTACCTCGAGCTGCTGAGCGTGCGGGGCGGAGAGCACCAGCACGCCAGCGCCGGGCTCATCGAGTTCCTGGCCCGTGGCGGCGGGCTGCGCTACGTCGTCGTGCAGAGCGACGACCTGGCCGCCGACGTGGCGGCGATGCGCCGTCGCGGCGTGGACGTGAGCGACGCGATCGAAAGCGGACGCCGGACTCCCGCGGGTCAGGAGCTGCGGTGGAACGTGGCCCAGCTCGGCCCGAGCAACCCGTTGCCCCTGCTCTTCATCCAGCACCTCACGCCGCTCGCCGAGCGGAAGCGCCAGGTATTCCGCGCCGGCGATCACCCCAACGCGGTGCTGCGCACGGATCGCGTGTACATCGCCGTCGACGACGTCGCCAAGGCGGCCGAGACGTATGGCACCGTGCTCGGCATGCCGGTCCCGCGGCTCGAGCGCGGCAACGTCATCAAGGCCGACATGGCGGTGTTCAATCTCGGCCCGACCGGCTTGACGGTGGCTCAACCCGCCGAGGCCGGTCCCGCCGCCGACGCGCTCGCGCGGCGAGGCCCCGGCCCCTTCCAGGTGCTGTACCGCACCGGCAGCATGGACGCCGCCGCCACGTGGATGGCCGACCACGGTGTCCCACCGCCCGCGCGCGGCATTCGCAACACCGGCGAGCAGGCGATGCTGGTGGGCCCCGAGCACGCGTGCGGCGCCTACATCGGGTTCGTGGGCCCAGCTTGAAAATGGGGGGCCCCGATATGGCCGTGTCGTAACCGCACATCATAGGGAGAATTTGTGGGACTGGGCCTCGCCCTGTACGGCTCCTCGCTTCGCCTACGGGATGGACTCCGGCCTTTTGAGCGGGAGTTGGCACGATAGTAACGGGTGGCGTGACGGCGAAGTCTAAGGAACGTCTGAACAAGTCATGGCTGACGAGAGCGGTCGCCAGCCCCGTCCGGCGCTCGGAATGAACGGAGAAGTGAGGCTGCATGTTGGTGTGGACAAATATGCTTCCCCACAAAAATAACGATCGCACTACGCCGTTTCAGCCCATTTCCAGGTCGGAGTTTGATTCCGAACGCGGCGAGCTCCTCGCCGCGACCTGGGAGCGCCAACCGATGAGTCCTGCTCATGAGTGGATCATCGGTGACGTTCTGCCGCGGACGTACGAGCGGTACGCCGCCATCCTGCTTCCGTGGCGGACCCGCCTCGACGGAGAAAGGCATGAGTTTGATGGATTTCGCCAAGCCTATAGCGCGTTCAACATCCCGGTCCCGAACCCGTTGACGTTGACGACGTGGCACCATGATTTTCAGATCTCTGAGCGCTTTCGGGAGGTTCCAGAGGTGTTTCGGACCCTTCTTGATGAGTTTTCTCGTGATGCCGATTTCGTGTTCGTGCGATGCTGTTACGTGCTCGATCCGGCTTACTGGAAGATCGAGCGTGCGACGTTTACGCGGTTGGCCGACCCGTTCGTCAGGATGCCACACCCCTTCGGTTCATTCGACATCTTCCCTCGTGGTGCGTCTTGGTACATCGTCCATCGAGACGATGAACCGCTTCTCTACGTTGGCGGCTCGAGTATTTTTATCGAGAGAATCCTCGGCTCCGTGGAAGATAAGGCGCTGCCCGTTGCGCTATCCGACCCATATTACTAGCGCGGTCTGGAGCGGACTTCTCACTGCGGTTGCCGCGGTGCTATTCTGAGCACGATGAGGACGTGCAACCATTTAGCACTACTGTGTCACTAAATTGGTTCGCGGGTGATGACCACACTCGAGACACGGCCGCCCCCGCGCCAAGGTCCAGGCGAGGAGTCGGTACATCGTCGCGATGGAATCCGGC
>QHTB01000098.1:5045-22566 GCA_003220615.1 Candidatus Rokuibacteriota bacterium | reverse complement strand
TGCGGAAGGCGCCGCGTGGCCCGTCGTGTGAGAAGATCACGGCCAACGTCATGCGCATCCACAGCATCGAAGCCATCGCCGTCGACATCCCGCTCGGCAAGAATTTCGGTGGCAGCACTTACGCGGTCCTCAAACGCTCCACGGTGATCACGCGGATGCGCACTGAGGACGGTCTCGTCAGCGAGGTCTACAACGGCGACAACCGCGAGCACGGTCTCGCCATCGTGCGGCTGATCCAGGACGAGCTGGCGCCGCGCGTGCGGGGAGTGAGCATCCTCGAGACCGAGCGAATCTGGGAGCAGATGTTCGCCCTCAGCCATACGAGCCGAGACCGCAAGACGCTCATGGAAGCCATCGCCTGCGTGGATTGCGCCGTGTGGGATCTCGTCGGAAAGGCCAACGGCAAGAGCGTGTGCACGTTGCTGGGCGGCCATCGCGAGCGCCTGCCCATCATCTCGATCGGCGGCTATTACATGGAGGGCAAGACGCTGGCCGACATCGGCCGGGAGATGGAGGCGTATCGCCAGGCCGGGATGGCGGGTTGCAAGTTCAAGGTGGGCGGGCTCGCTCCCGAAGAGGACGCCAGGCGCGTCGAAGCGGCGCGTCGCGCCGCCGGCGCGGACTTCGTGCTGGCCGTGGACGCCAACCGCGGCTGGTCAACTCAGGACGCGATCCGCTTCGCCACGCTGATCGAGCCGCTCGACATCCGCTGGTTCGAGGAGCCGTGCCACTGGTACGACGACGTCGCCTTGATGGCGCGCGTGCGTCACGCCACGCGCATTCCCGTCACCGCGGGCCAGAGCGAGATCACCAGCCACGGCGTGCGCCGGATGCTCGACGCGAAGGCGGTCGACTTCGTCAATCTCGACGCGTCGGAGTGCGGCGGCGTCACCGAGTGGCGCCGCGCGGCCGCGCTCTGCGCGACGTCCGGCGTGGAGATGGCGCACCACGAGGAGTCTCAGATCTCGCGCCACCTGCTCGCCGCGATCTCTCACGGCACGTATGCGGAGTGCTTCGCCGATCCCGAGCGCGACCCGGTGTGGCAGACGATGTGGGCCAACCGGCCGCGCGTGAGAGACGGGATGTTCGAGGTCGGCGCAGGGCCGGGATTCGGCCTCGTGCTGGACGAGGCCATGGTGCGGAAGTATCGCGTGAGCTAGCCGCGGCTCACGGCCGTTTCCACAGCCAGCGCGCGACGGCGCGCAGCCCACCCGCCTCGAATTGCATGTTGACGGACAGGTTGGTCACGCCCTCGAAGAGCCCGAAGTCGCCGAGGTCGGGCGTGTAGAGCGGTTCCTTCCACTGGGTGGCGGTGCCGTACGTGCTGCTCGCGAGCTTTCCGTTCTTCCAGAGCCACGTGCCCGGGCCCGGGTGTAGCGGCCGGGACCCGAAGATCGCCGCGTAGCGTGTGGCCGCCTCCTCGGGCGTCGCGCTCACCGTGAGGAGCAGGGGATAGAGGGCGGCCATGCCCTTCACTGCGGCCAGCTGGTTCTGCTCGTTTTGCGTGGCGAAGAGTCCCGGCAGGCCCTGCTTCACCGCGCCGGGAGCGAGCTGCGCCGCCGCTCCGTTCAACTCGCGCCGCTCGACGGTCTTCACCGTCAGGGGTTGGGACCACGGGATGTTGCTCAGCACGAGAAATCCGCTCTTGACCTCGATCCCGAACCGGATCTTGGCGAGGCCGGGCACGTTCAAGACGTAGATCCAGGCGTCGCGCCCCTCGATCTGCCGGAACTCCACGGTCATCCCGCGCTCCGATCCGGACCGCCCCCGAGAGGTATTCCGCAGGAGATCGAGGGTGGTTCGCGGGTCCTGGAGCTCGATGAAGATCTTGCACGGTCGAGTCAGCACCGAGAGCAGGAGCGGGAACGTGATGCTGTCGCGCGGCGTTCCGGCCGTGAAGACCGATCCCCCGAAGCTGCCCAGCACGTCGGCATTGCCGAGCGCGATGATGGGGTCGGCGTCCTGGATCGCGATGTGGAAGCCGGGACCGAGACGATCGAAGACCGCCGGACTGATGCCGGTGTACTGCGAAAAGACCTGGCTCCAGCTTCCCGAAAGCTTGATCCACGACTCTTCGGTGAGGTTGGCCGAGAGCAGCAGCACCGGATCAGGGGTCACGACCGGAACGCGGAGGAGGGCGCCGGCCTCGCGCGAGCCGATGAAGGTTCGGAGCTGCGTGTAGAGCTGGCTGTCGATCAGCGGGAGGATGAAGGTCGAGACCTCCAGGGTCCCGCCCGGCGCGTCGTCGAACCTCACGACGATCGGATCGAAGTACTGACGCCAGTAGTTCGTGTACTCGTCCACGTAGGCCTGGTAGGCCTTCGCCTCGGAGGCGGTGACCTTGTCGATGGCCGCGACGTCGATGGGAGTGAGGTCGGCCGGGCTGCCCCAGAGGGGCGAGACGGCGGAGAGATCGTCCCGCAAGCGGTAGCCGCGACCGGCCACGCTACGCGGGACGTACCCGAGTCGGCTCAGCTTCTCGAGATCGGGCTTGTCCCGATTGCCGTCGAGCGTGTAGAGCAGCGCGCCCGCCGTGATCATCTCCATCTCGGCCCGCGCGCGCATGCGGCGGAGCTGGCCGATCTTCACCGCGGGGCCGACCATCCGGCGGATGAACGGATCGGAGAGGTAGATGAGGGCGCGGCTCTCCTTCTTCAATGGAAGCTGGGTGAGCATGTAGCGCAGCTCGGCCGTCCGGCCGAGGCTGCCCGCGCCCTGGCGCGCTCCGAGGTCGAGGATGCCGTCGAGCTCGGTGCGGCTCGTGCTCACACAGAGAAGATCGCCCTGGCGCGCCCAGTACACCGAACGCCCCGAGGGCAGCGCCTTCTCCGTGATCCCGGTGGCCTTGAGATCCACGAGGCCGAGGTCTTTCAGCCGGGGGAAGATCTTGTCGGGCGTGCGGAGCCGCATCAGTAGCGTCACGTCCGTGCCGTCGATGAAGAAGAGGTCTGGCGTGACGAGCGCCAGCTCGACGACCTCACCGGATTCGAGGAACTTCCGACCAAGATTCTCGCCGAGGCCCAACCGGCGCAGGTAACGGCTCTTCAGGTCGTCGTCGATCGCGCTGGCCGTGACCAGGGAGCCCGCCCGAGAGAGAAAATCCGCGCCGTGATCGAGAAAGGGGAACAGGGCGGACGGCTTGGCGAAGTACACGAGCAGACGATCGACGGGCACGAGGTTGGCGAGCCCGAGACGCCCACCTTCTCGCCCGGCCAGCATCTGATCGAAGGGCAGGGACTTCACCTCGACGCCCTTGAGCGTCGACAGCGCGATCGTCGCGGTCTCGGGCGATGCGGCTGACGTCGACCGTAACAGCTCGAGCTGCAGCGTCTCGCGAACAGCCGCGCGGCCTCCGAGCATGTCGAAGACGTCAGTCGTCCGCCCCGCCTCGCGCGCCGTGCGGACGTCGTGGGCGGACGAGCGGCCAGCGCCGTACAGGTCTTGCAGGCGCGTCATCCACGCGCGCAGCACCGCGGGCTCGCCATGTTCGACGAGGGGCACCCACTCGCGGGCGCGGGCAGACGCCCACTGTCCGAGCAGCTCGGGAGAGCCGGCCTGGGCCGGCGTCAGGTTCCACCTGAATTCCATTCGCTGCCCGGTCGTTGATTCCGTGAGCGTCAGGACGGCCATGGGGGCGCCTGGATTGCGGAGCAGCGCGAGAACGTCGTGGCGGACACTCGTGCCGGCGGCCGCGTTGCCAACACCTGCCGGCTTCGGATGCACGAAACTCAGCGTCAGACCGTACTGAGACATCAACGTCGGATCGACCGCCCGGCGCTCGGTGCTTCCGTCGGCGAAGAGCACCCAGTGCTTTCCGTCATCGACGTAAGGCCGCAACTCGAGCACGAGCGGTGTCTTGGGTCCGGCAGCAGGAGGACGCGGAGGCGTGGACGTCGAGATCGGAACGCCGGGGACGAGGAAGTAGAACGGACCGGTCACGGTCTTGCTGGCATCCTCCGGCCAGGGCGATCGGGCGAGATTCGACGCCAGGTTCCCGAACTTCTTCTGATCGACGTCGCCGAACGAGCTCGGGCCGGTGCCGCCGTGGCTGACGGCGTAGTCCCGACAGGGGAAGAAGAGTCGCTGAATTTGCCAGCGGCCCGACTCGATGCGCTTGTCCGTCTCCGAGACCTGTACCCGGCGTCCGGCGGTCGCCGCATCCGCGGTGCCCCGGCGCACCAGGAAGGCCTGGTCGAGGGCGTTCGCGGGGGCGATGGCCGCGACCGCCCACTCTCCCGCCGGAAGATCGACCTCACTCGCGACGACGGTCAGGCCGAGCGTGGGATTGCTGAAGGCCTGGGTGGCCGCCACGGCCGAGCCGACGAACAGCAGGCTGCCGAGCGCCGAGAGCGCGGTCCACTGGACGACGTAGAACGCATACTGCATGAGAATCTCCTCCTTGAGACTAGATCGGGCTCCGGACGATCGCGAAGCAAAATGGGAGAACAGCGGGATGAGTACCGCGCTTGACAGGCGCCCCGCCCCGGCGAAGAATCTCGCCACCCGAGACCGAACGTCGCGCCTTCCACCGACCGTCCCTCGCAGATGAGGAGGACCCCATGGAGGCTTCGGACCGCTCTCGATCACTCACGCAGGTTCCCCGTCGAGCGTTCCTCAAGACGGCTGGTGCCGTCGGACTTGGAGTGGCCACCGGTCTCGAGGGAGTGCTGGCCGCGCGGCGCGCGCCGGCGTTCGGTCAGACGACCAGGCTCCATCTGCTCCAGTGGGTGGACTTCATTCCGGAGGGCGACACCGAGGTCAGGCGGCAACTCGTCGAGTACAACCGGCAGATGAAGATGGAGGTGACGTTCGAGACGATCAATGCGAACGATCTCCAGCCGCGGATCACCGCGGCGATCCAGTCCGGGTCCGGGCCGGACATCATCATGATGCTGCACAACTGGCCGCATCTCTACGCGGGCGGCCTGGCTGACGTGACCGACCTCGCCGAGTGGAAGGCCGGTGAGCAGGGTGACTATTATCCGCACTCCGGGGCGGCCGCGCGTCTCGGCAAGCGGTGGCTGGCGCTGCCGTACTTCACCGGGGCGCCGCTGATCGCCTACCGCAAGTCGTGGTTCGCCGACGTGGGCGCCAACGGGCCGCCGAAGACACTCGAGGAGTACAAGAAGATCGGTGCCGCGCTCAAGAAGAAGGGCAAGCCGGTCGGCCAGACGCTCGGCCACACCTTCGGCGATGCGCCGGCGTGGACGTATCCGTTCACGTGGACGTTCGGTGGCGCCGAGACGGACGCCAGCGGGAAGAAGGTCGTGCTCAACTCGAAGGGCACCGTCGAGGCCGTGACGTGGATGACCGACTTCTGGAAGGTGGCGTGCGACGAGAGCGCGTTGGCGTGGGACGACACCAACAACAACCGCGCCTTCCACGCGGGTGAGATCAGCGCGACCCTGAACGGCGCCTCGATCTACATCTACGCCAAGCGCAACCCGGACAAGATCAAGGACGAGCGGGGCGAGCCGATGTGGCGGGACATCTCGCACTTCGCGATTCCCAACGGCCCCGGCGGGCGCACGCCCCCGTACGCGGTGGCGTTCTCCCACGGCCTCATGAAGTACTCGAAGAACCAGAAAGCGGCCAAGGAATTCTTGAAGTGGTTCCACGGCAAAGAGATGTTCGGGAAGTGGTTCGAGATCGAAAGCGGCTACGCCGTCGGCGCCGCCACGTCGTGGGAGAACCACCCGATGTGGGAGCGGCTGGACGAGGCGCTCATTCCGTTTCGCACGTCGCCGCGCGGCACGCGGATGCTCGGCCATGCCGGCCCGCCCACGGCCAAGGCCACCGAGGCGTACACGAAGTACATCATCACCGACATGTACGCCAAGGCCGCGCAGGGCGTGCCTCCCGCCGATGCGGTCAAGTGGGCGGAGGCCGAGTTGAAGAAGATCTACGAGGGCTAGGACTGAAGATCGTCGTCAGCGCCAAAAACGGGTCGCGCGACTTCGAGTGCGACCCCGGCGAGAAGATCCTCCACGCCGGCCTCCGGCGCGGCGTGGAGCTTCCGTACGAGTGCGCCACCGGGACGTGCGGCACGTGCAAGGCGAAGCTCGTGAGCGGCCGCACCGAGAGCGCCTGGGCCGACGCTCCCGGTGGCCGCTACCTCAAGAGCGCCGGCGAGTTCCTGATGTGCCAGAGCGTGGCCCACGACGACTGCGCGCTGGAGGTCGGCGGCACGCTGAAGCCGCGCGAGCCGGGGGCGGTGGCGCCGCGGGCCTTCGGCGGCGTGGTCCGAGGGCTGCGGCGTCTGACGCACGACGTTCTGGCCTTCGACCTCGCGCTCGACACTCCGGTCGACTTCGAGGCCGGTCAGTTCGCGCTCATCACGGTGCCGGGCATCGCGGGGGCGCGCGCGTACTCGATGGTCAACTTCGATCGGCGCGCCGAGCGCCTGTCGTTCGTGGTGAAGAAGAAGCCGGGCGGCGCGGTGAGCGAGTGGCTCTTCGGCGACCGCGTGGAGGGCGCGCGCCTGGGTGTCTTCGCTCCGATGGGCCACGCGACGTTCCAGCCCGACGCCGGCAAGCACGTGCTCTGCATCGCCGGGGGCAGCGGCATCGCGGGCATGATGTCGATCCTGTCGCTTGCCTGCGAGGCCGATCACTTCACGCGCTGGGACGGTCACGTGTTCTTCGGCGTTCGCACCGAGCGCGATATCTTCTTTCTCGACGAGCTGGCGGCGTTCCGAGCGCGGTATCCCGAGCGGCTCGCGATGACGATCGCGCTGTCCGACGAGGACGTCCCGGCGTCGCTGTCAGCCGCGCATCCCGAATTTTCGTTCGCGCGCGGCTTCGTCCACGCCGTGGCCGGCGAGCGGATGGCAGGCCGCTTCGCCGGTGTGCGCGCATGGGTCGCGGGGCCGCCGCCGATGGTGGACGCGAGCCTGCGCCTGCTGTTGCGCGAGGCACGGCTGCCGCCCGCCGACATCCGCTACGATAAGTTCAGCTAGCATGCTTAGAGGAACGCCACGGCTTGGCCGGGGCGTTCGGAACGTTTGGGGGTTTGGGGGCCATCTCGGGGCCCCCAAGGAATCAAATCGGGCGCGCGGCTTGGCCGTGGCGTCCCGAACGTTGGGGGTTTGGGGGCCAGCTCGGGGCCGCCATGAAATTTAGAGGGTCGCACGGCTACGCCGGGCGACCCGAAGGTTTGGGGGAGCTTGGGGGGCGCCCGGAGCCCCCCATGAAGTGAATCGGGCCATTTCGGGGCCCCCATGAAATTTAGAGGGGCGCGACGGCTTTGCTGGTGCGCCCCGAAGGTTGGGGGGTTTGGGGGGCGCCCGGAGCCCCCCATGAGAGGAGTCAAATGGGCCAGTACGATCGTCACGTGTTCGTGTGTACCAGCGGGGATACCTGCCCGACGCAAGCCGACGTGGAGCGGTACGTGAAGGTGCTTCGGGACAGCGCGCGGGCGGCGGGCAAGCAGACCGACGTGCGGATCAACAAGTCCGGCTGCTTCAACCAGTGCGGACACGGCCCGATGATCGTGGTCTATCCCGAAAACGTCTGGTACGCCGGCGTGAAGGAGTCGGATCTCGAGGAGATCGTGACGTCGCACATCGTCGGCGGCCGGCCGGTCGAGCGGCTGCGCTATGAGCCGGGCGTGAAGGGATCCAACAAGATCGAGACGAAGCCCAAGGAAGCCGCGCCACCCGACGCCGGGTGGAAGCGCCTGGGCGCGTCCAAGGACGTGCCGGCAAACGGGATGAAGGAGTTCAAGGTCGACGGGGTCAACGTGCTCGTCGTCAATGCCGGCGACGCGTTCTTCGCGTATCAGGCGCTGTGCCCCCACGAGGCCGTGGCGCTCGAGCAGGGCATCCACGACGGATCGGTGCTGACCTGTCTCGAGCACATGTGGCAGTTCGATGTCCGGACCGGCGCGCCGCTGGGTGACGCCGAGGTCGGGCTGAAGGGATATCGGTTGAAGGAGGAGCGCGGCGAGCTGTACGTCGAGCTCCACGGCTGAGGACGGAGGGCCCATGACTCGTCAAGCGCTCACCACGGTCGAGGCGGATTTCCACGAGCGGATGCACGCGGCCCAGATCCACGGCCTCTGGGAGCTGGCGAGCCAGATGACCCGCCACCCCGAGCCCAAGGCCATCGCCCACATGTGGAAGTCGTCCCTGCTCGAGGCGATGGTCCGTGAATCCGGCGAGGTCGTCCCGGTCGGCGAGGAGCGGCGCGCGCTCCAGCTCTTCAACCCGGGCCTCGAGGGCCGGTGGGCGACGACGAACACCATGATCGCCGCCGTCCAGCTCCTGCTCCCCGGTGAAGTCGCCCGCGCGCATCGTCACACGCCGACGGCGATTCGGTTCATCATGGAAGGCGCCGGCGCCTACACGGCGGTCGACGGCGAGCGCGTGTACATGGAGCCGGGCGATCTGATCCTCACGCCGAGCTGGGCGTGGCACGATCACGGCAACGAGACCGACAAGCCGGTGGTCTGGATGGATGGCCTCGACGTGCCGCTCGTGCAGGCGCTGAACGCGATGTTCTTTCAGATGTACGACGTGCCGCAGGTGCCGCTCAGCAAGCCCAAGAACGCATCGGTCCATCTCCACGGTCACGTCAGCCTGAACCCGACGTGGGTCAAGGAGCGCCCGCGGTCTTCTCCACTGCTGCTCTATTCCTGGGAGACGACGTGGCAGTCGCTGAACGCCCTGCGCGACGTCGACGGCGACGCTCACGACGGCGTCGCGCTCGAGTACACGCATCCGCAGACCGGCTGCTCGCTCTTACCGACGATGGCCTGCTGGATCCAGATGCTCCGCCCCGGCGAGCGGACGAAGGCGCACCGGCACACCGGCAGCGCGGTGTACTACGTCGTTCGCGGCGCCGGGGAGACGATCATCGACGGCCGCCGCTTCGCGTGGGGCCGCGGTGACATCATCGTGCTCCCCTCGTGGGCCCTGCACGAGCACGCCAACGTGTCGTCCCGCGACGCGGCGGTCCTGTTCTCGATCCAGGACCGGCCGGTCCTCGACGCGCTGGGCCTGTACCGTGAAGAGGCGCTCGGCGAGAACGGTGGCCATCAGAAGGTGATCTCGAGCTTCGCGGCGTAGAGTCCGCCGACACGACATGAGGAGGCACGCGTGAGGGCCAACACACTCAGGGACATCTGGAAGCGCGGCGACGCCGCCATCAACGGCTGGCTCAGCATCCCCAGCTCCTTCGCCTCCGAGGTGATGTCGCACCAGGGCTTCGACTCGCTGACGGTGGACATGCAGCACGGCGTCGTCGACTACCAGGTGGCGGTGACGATGCTCCAGGGCATCGCCGCCAAGGACGTCGTGCCGCTGGCCCGCGTGCCCTGGAACGACCCGGCCTGGATCATGAAGATCCTGGACGCCGGCGCCTACGGCGTGATCTGCCCGATGATCAACACGCGCCAGGACGCCGAGGCGCTGGTGGGCGCCTGCAAGTACGCGCCGCGGGGCTTCCGCAGCTTCGGGCCCGTGCGCGCGTCCCTCTATGCCGGCGCCGACTACGCCCAGCACGCCAACGACACGCTCGTGGTGATGCCGATGATCGAGACCGCCGAGGCGGTGAAGAACCTCGACGACATCCTGAGCGTGCCCGGCGTCGACGCCGTCTACGTGGGCCCGTCGGACCTGAGTCTCACGCTGGGTTGCACGCCCAAGCTCGACCAGACAGAGGCACCGGTCGTCGAGGCCCAGCACCGAATCGTCGAGGCGTGCAAGAAGCACGGTGTGGTCGCCGGCATCCACAACGCGACCGCGGCCTACGCGCGCAAGATGGTCGAGATCGGCTACCAGTTCGTGACGCTGGCCAGCGACAGCCGCTTCCTCGCCATGAAGGCGGCCGAGGAGGTCAACGCCGTGCGCAAGAGCGGCGTGAAGGCGGGGACGCTCCCGGCGTACTAACCGGCGCCCACCGCGCGGCCGACCGGCGTGTCCTCGAGGTGGAAGAACTTCAGCATGTTGCCGGCGGCGATCTTGAACGCCTCCCCGGCGGGCACGCCGGCGAAGAGCCGCTCGGCGAACGGGCGCGTGTTCGGCCAGTCGCACTCGATGTGCGGAAAGTCGGTGGCGAACATCACGTGGTCCACACCCATGTGGTGGCGCAGCTCGATCGCCACGCGCTCGACGTGCTGGACGCTGAAGTGGATGTGCTGGCGGACGTAGTCGCTCGGCCGTTGCTTCAACGGCTTGAAGTTGAGCAGACGCTCGGCCCAGTGACGATGCCGCTCGTACCAGTAATCGGCCTCCTCCATCCAGAACGGCACCCAGCCCAGCCGCGTCTCCGCGAAGAAGATCTGCAAGTCCGGCAGGCGATCGAAGACGCCCGAGAGGATGAGCTGAGCGAAGCTCATCGACGGCGCCGTCCCGAGGAACGGCAACGCCACCCACTCGACGATCTTTCTCGGCCCGAGCTTCGCCAGGACCTCGGGGTTGGCGCCGCGATACTCGAAGGTCGGCTGCGAGGCCCGGGGCCCCAGGCGGTCGAAGCCGACGTGCACGGTCAGGGGCATCTTCATGTCGATGGCCGCCGCCCAGAACGTGTCGTCCTCGGGCGTCGGGTACGCCTTGCCGCTCGGGAACACGCCGAGATTGACGCCCTTGAGGCCGAGCCTCGCGCAGTGGTGGAGCTCCGCGATCGCATCGTCGAGGTTCGTCCACGGGATGACACCGAGGCCGATGAGCCGGTCGCGCGAGACCGGGCAGTACTCCTCGCCGATCCAGTCGTTGTAGGCGCGGACCGTCGCGCGATAGAGGTCGTCGTCGGTCATCGCGCGCCAGAGGCGCGGCCCCACCTGCATGTTGGGGAACAGCACCTCGGCGTGGAGGCCGTCCATGTCCTGCTCTTTCAGTCGCTGCTCGGGTGGTCCGACGCCCGCCGTGTCGTCGACGGTCGCGCCGAAGGGCTGCCACGTCTCGTTGGTCCGGCCGGCGCGGAGGTCGAGGAACGGAGCGGGGTAGGGCGGCTGGCCTTCGACCACGAGCGCGTCGCCGCCGTCCTCGAGCTTGATGGTCTTCGGCGCGCGGTCGCGGTACTTCGCCGGCATGCGCGGCGACCAGCGTTCCGGGCGAACTTCCAGGTGCCCGTCGCTGGAGATCAAAGGCGGAAGCGCGGATGCGGCCATGGCAGGCACTCCTTTCCGTCGCGAGGCCGTGAGTGTACCATCCGCTCGCCGACCGACGTCATCGAGGAGGAGCGATCATGGGAGCGATTCTGGGCCTCGGCGTGACCCACGTGCCACTGCTCGCCGGCCGGGACGAGAACATGACGCGCATCGTGAGACGCGTCCTGGCGGACCCGGACCTTCCCGAACGCTATCGCACGGCCGAGGGATGGCCGGAGGCGATGCGGCAGGAGTGGGGGAGCGACGAGGGCCTCGAGGCGGCCCGCCGTCATCGGAAGGCGCTCGTGACGTGGTTCGCTCGGGCCCGGCGCGTGCTGGACGACTTCGCCCCGGACTTCGTCGTCGTCTGGGGTGACGACCAGTACGAGAACTTCAAGGAAGACATCATCCCGCCGTTCTGCGTGCTCGCCTACGACGCGATCGAGCACCGGCCCTGGGAGAAGGCCCCGTGGCCGAACGCGTGGGACGAGCCGAAGGAGACGACGTTCGTCTTCAAGGGAAACCGGCCGGCCGCCAAGGCGCTCGTCAGCGGCCTGCTCGGCGAGGGCTTCGACGTGTCGTACGCGTACCGGCCGCTCCATCACCCGCTCGGTCACGCGTTCATGAACACGCTGCTCTTCCTGGACTACGAGCGCCAGGGCTTTCCATATCCCGTCATCCCGTTCCAGGTGAATTGCTACGGCCGACGCGTCATCTCTCAGTACGGTGGGCAGGCCGCGCTGGCGCACATGTCGATGGAGGAGCGGCTCGACCCGCCGTCACCGGCGCCGTGGCGCTGCTTCGACCTGGGCCGGGCGACGGCGCGACTGCTGGCGGCGAGCCCCTGGCGCGTGGCGCTGATCGCGTCGTCGAGCTGGTCGCACGCGTTCCTCACGCCGAAGCACCATCTGCTCTACCCGGACGTCGCCTCCGACCGCGCGATGTACGAGACGTTGCGCGCGGGCGACTACCAGGCGTGGCGGCAAACGCCGCTCGCGCAGATGGAGGACTGCGGCCAGCAGGAGATGCTGAACTGGATGTGCCTGGCCGGCGCCATGGCCGAGCTTGGCCGCCGGCCAAACGAGAGCGACTTCATCCAGAGCTACATCTTCAACTCCAACAAGGTCTTCGCGGTCTTCAACCCCTGAGGAAAGGAGAAAGCGCGCCGGCAACGTAGACGACGCGCCCTCCGCCTATCTCAGCTGGAGCGTGGCGATCTTGTTCGCGCTGAGCTCCGCGTACCACGGGTCGCCGCTGGGAGCGACCGTGATCCCGAAGGGCTCACTCCCTTTGATGCGGCGGCTCTCGGCGATCACACCAGAAGCGGTGACCTGCGCGATGTTCCCGGCACTGGATTGGGTGACCCACAGCGAGCCGTTGGGAGCGGCGGCGATGCCCTCCGGACCAGCCCCGGGCGCGAGAAGAATCTCCGTCACTGCGTTCGTTAACGGATCGAGGTACCCGACGGCGTTGCTGAATCGCTCTGTGAACCAGACCTTTCCATCGGTGGCGATGGCGATCCCCCGGGGGCTGCCCGGGACAGGCGTTTCAGTGATGACGCCGGTTTGTGGGTCGAGTCTGCCGATTTGATTGGCGCCGAACTCGGTGAACCACACGATCCCAGTGGCATCGACGGCGATGTCGAATGCGATGGCGCCCGCAGTCGGTACGGGGAACTCCGTGAACTGCCCGGAGGAAATGTTGTACCGCCAGATGCTATTGACGTTGAACGTCGCGATCCAGATGTCGTCGCCGTGAGCGGTGAGTCCGTTGCCGTTGGCGAGCGAGTTCGGCATGGCGATGGCCGGCAAGACTTCGCCTGACGTCGTGATGCGCCCCAGAACGGGGTCGTTCGACGTGAGGTAGAGGATGTCGTTTGGCCCTTGCACGATGTCATTAGGGAAACAGGAAGCGCACACCGCGAATTCCGTGATGTCGCCGTTCGGCGTGATCCGCCCGACATTGCCGGGAGCGAGTCCCTGTGGAGAACCCTCCGTGAACCAGAAGTTCCCGTCGGAGCCCTGGGTGATGTAACGCGGGCCGCTGTTATTCGTCGGGACGCGGGACTGCTTCAGCGCTCCGATCGGTGCGGCATAGGCGATCGCGACGAGCAGCATGACGAGCCCGGCTACCGCAAGGACCAGGCGCAGACCTTCCTGTGGTCTCAACATCGCTCTTCCTCCTGGGTGATTCAATCGCGCTGGGTGATTCCAATCACGTCAACCGGTTTTCCGAGCGGGAAACCAAGCTGGTTGCGAGGGAGCAGCATTTTTTGAACCAGACCCGCAAACCGTCAGAACAATGGGCGGGCTTCGCGCGGAAGATCGCGAAGTGTTCAGCGTTCCGACATCACCGGAAGGTAGAGGCGAGCGGCGTCTTCGAGTCGGCGTCTCAGTACAGGTGACAGGCGGTGAAGCGGCCTGGCTCGACCTCCTTCCATTCAGGCTCCTCGCTGCGGCACTGCGGCATCACTCGCGGACAGCGCGGATGGAACCGGCACCCGGCGGGAGGATTCATCGGATTCGGCACCTCGCCGGTCAGGATGATGCGCTGTCGTCGCGCCGACGGATGGAGGGGAAGCGCCGCCGACAGGAGCGCTTCGGTGTAGGGATGGAGCGGCGCGGAGTAGACGGCGTCGCACGCGCCGGTCTCCACGAGCTTGCCGGCGTACATCACGGCCAGTCGCGTCGCCAGGTAGCGCGCGGCCCCCAGATCGTGGGAGATCATCACGTACGCCAGGCCCAGCGTTGCTTGAAGATGCTTCAGGAGGTTCAAGATCTGGGCCCGGATGGAAACGTCCAGGGCCGACACCGGCTCGTCCAGGAAGATGAACTTCGGCGTCGTGACGAGGGCGCGGGCGATGGCGATGCGTTGCCGCTGGCCGCCGCTGAACTCGTGGGGATAGAGCGCGGTGCTCTCGCGCGGGAGCCCGACCATCTGCAGAACGTCGCCGACGCGTCCTCGCGTGGCGGCGCCGCCCAGGCCGTTTTCTCGGGGCAGCGGCTCGGCGACGATGTCTTCCACGCGCATTCGCGGATTGAGCGAGCTGAAGGGATCCTGGAACACCGCCTGGACCGAGCGGCGGTAGCGCATGAGATCGTCGCGGCCGAAATCCCGGGTCGCCTTGCCGTCGAAGAGCAGCGAACCCGAGGTCGGGCGTTCGAGGAGCAGGAAGAGCCTGGCCAGCGTCGTCTTGCCTGATCCCGATTCCCCGACGATGCCCAGAGTCTCCGCCTCGGCCACCTGCACACTCACGCCGTCGAGCGCTTTGATCCATTTGTTGACGGTGAATCCGCCGGTGACGGGGAAATATTTCGTGAGACCGAGTGCTTGCAAGATCACGGAAGGGTCACCGTGGCGTCATGTGGCGACTGGCGACGCCGCCCAGCAGGACGCCGTGTGCCCGTTTTCCACCGTGACCGTGGGCGGTGCCACTTGCTCGCAGATGGCCTGGCGCTCGGGACAGCGCGGCGCGAACGGGCAGCCGGGCGGGAGCCGCGCCAGGTCAGGGGGTTGCCCGCTGATCTCGACGAGCTGCTGACGCTTGAGCCCCGCGTCGGTCAGACACCGCAGCAACGCGCGGGTGTACGGATGACCGGGGTGGTCGAAGACCTGGAGCGTGCTCCCCATCTCGACGATCTTCCCCGCGTACATCACCGCCACCCGATCGGCATTGGCTGCCACGATGCCGAAATCGTGCGTGACCAGGATCACGGCCACTCCCGCGGCCGCCTGGACCTCCTTGAGCAATTCCAGGTACTGGGCCTGAATGGTGACGTCGAGCGAGGTCGTCGGCTCGTCGGCGATGAGCAGCCGCGGCGCGCAGGAAAGCGCGATCGCGCTCGACACTCGCTGTCGCATCCCGCCGCTGAACTGGTGGGGATAGTCCCGCAGCCTCGTCTCGGCGGCGGCGATCCGGAGACGTCGGAGCGCCTGCAGCACGCGTTCGCGGAGCGAAGCGCCGCGCAGCCTCTGATGGAGCCGCACCACCTCGCTCACCTGCGTGCCGATCGTCAGCGAGGGGTTCAACGACGTCATCGGATCTTGCAGCACCATGGCGATCTGCTTGCCGCGCACGCGGCGCATCTCGGCCCGGGTCTTGCGCAGCAGATCGTCGCCCTCGAAGAGCACGCGGCCGCCGACGATCCGTCCGGCCGGCTCGGGGACCAGACGGACCAGGGAGAGGCACGTCACCGACTTTCCCGATCCCGATTCGCCGACGAGCGCCAGCGTCTCGCCGGCGTGGAGCGTGAAGCTGACGCCATCCACGGCCTTCGTGATCCCGCGACGGGTGAAAAAATACGTCTTCAGATCGTCGACGACCAGGAGCGGCGAGGGCTCGGGCATCACCTGGCCTTGAGCTTCACGTCTTCGTAGGGCGCGGAGAACGCCCAGCCGGCAATGAGACCGAGGCCCGGCTCCGCCACGCGAGGGCCGGAGGCGTGGACGAAGCCGAGCTCCCAGATCGGCGCGTAGATGGCTTTGTCGTGCACGAGCTGCTGGATCCGGTGGAGCATCGCCTCGCGCCGCTTACGGTCGAGCTCGCCGGCCTGCTCTCTGAAGAGCCCGTCGATGTCGGGATAGCTACCGTAGACGTAGGGACCGCCGGCGGCGACGAACGTCTCGAGGCGGATCGCCGCATTCCCGAAGGCGCCGCTGATGCTGTAGACGAGATTCTTGAGCTTCTTCTCCTGGTACGCCTTGAAGAAGCCCGCCCGCTCGAGCGGCCTCACTCGCGCTCGGATTCCCACCGCCTGGAGATAGCCGGCCGTGGCCTCGCTCATCGTGGCGGTGGCGGCGTCGCACCAGAGGTCTCCCGCGTCGAACCCTTTCGGATAACCCGCATCGCTGAGGAGCTGCTTGGCCTTTGCCGGATCGTAGGCGTATGCGGGCGGCTGCCAGAAGAAGTCGAAGCTCTGGGGAATGATGCTCCAGGTGATCCGCGAGAAGCCGAGCGTGATCGCCTCGTTGATGGCCGGGCGGTTGATCGCGTGGTTGGCGGCGAGGCGCACGCGCCGGTCCGCCCACGGCGACTTCGGGTCCCACTGGTCGAGGAACACGAGCCAGTGGGTCGACACGATCGGCGTGGGCCTCAGCGTCAGCCCCGGCGTGCGCCGCACCTCTTCGGCCAGCTCGCCCTGGAGCAGGTAGACGATGTCGGCCTCGCCGCGCTTGAGCATGGCCAGGCGTGTGGACTCGTCGGGGATCGACTTGAGGACGAGACGCTTGACGCTCGGGCTCTTTCTCCAGTACGTCTCGTGGGCTTCGAGCACGAGCTCGACTCCCGGCGTGAACGAGGCGAACCGGTACGGCCCGGCGCCGATGGGCGCTCGCTTGAAGCCCTCGTCGCCGACCTTCTCGAGGTACTTCCTGGGCACGATCCAGCCCGCGCCGGTGGCCAGGCTTCCGTAATAGGTCATGAAATCGGGCCAGGGCTCCTTCAGACGAAAGCGCACCCGGGCCGGATCCGCGGCCTCCACGCCCGCGACTCTCTCTTTCAGGAGCTTCGCCGCCGCGCCCCGGTAGCGCTCGAACGAGAACTTCACGTCGTCGGCCGTGACGGGATCGCCGTTGTGGAACCGGGCACCCTGGCGAAGGACGAACTCGTAGACGAGGCCGTCCTTCGAGACGCTCCAGGATTCGGCCAGGCTCGGCGTCATGGCGTGACCGGGCATCGGCTTCACCAGCGCGTCGTGCAGCGCGTAGAGGATCATGAACGGCGTCCCGATCCCCGGAGTCTCTGCAGGATCGAACCACGTGGGAGCGATCGAGATGTGAGCAGCCCACGTCACCTGATCCTCGGGCGCGGCCAGCGCGGGCGAGGCGGCGATCACCGTGATCGCGACGACGAGCGAAGCGGCGAGGAGCGCTCGAGCGTGTCTCGGGACGTTCATGGATCCCACCTCCACGGTGACGGCGAAGGCTCGGCGCCGGCCGGCGAGCTCCGGCCGGGAGCCTCGTCGGCGATGCCTCCTACTGGAGCCGTCGCCGGTGATTCGAGCACTGCGGCTCGACCGAGCTGACGCAGCTTGGGATCGAGATGGTCGCGCAGCCAGTCTCCCATCAAATTCACGGCGAGAACGGTGAGCAGCATCGCCAGTCCCGGAAAGAGCGAGATCCACCACGCGGTGGCCAGGAAGCCGCGGCCGTCGGCGATCATCAGCCCCCAGGCCGGGTTGGGCGGGGGCACGCCGACGCCCAGGAAGCTCAGCGTCCCTTCGAGGAGAATCACGTAGCCGACCTGCAGCGTCGAGATCACGAGCAGCGTCGGCACCACGTTGGGAAAGATGTGACGCCGGATGATCCAGGCGCTCGAGCGTCCGGCCACGACCGCCAGCGCGACGAAGTCGTGTTCCTTGATCGCCAGCGTCTCGCCGCGGATCTGCCGTGCGAAGCGCGGCCACAGCAGGAGCGCGATGACGAGGACGACGTT
>QHTB01000098.1:0-4939 GCA_003220615.1 Candidatus Rokuibacteriota bacterium | reverse complement strand
ATCCGGCTGCCCCAGATGATCCGGCTCAGCACGTCGCGCCCGAAGCGGTCGGTCCCCAGCGGATGCTCGCGGTCGCCCCGCTCCATCCACACCGGCGGGATGGATTTCTGCGTGATGTCGCCGTCGGTCGGGCTGTGGGGCGCGAGATACGGCGCGAACACCGCGGTGAAGACGAGCGCGGCGAGGACGATGCCGGGGAACCACGGGAGCGAGAGCCTAGGCACCGGCACGCCGGATCCTCGGATTGAGGTAGCTGTACAGCACGTCCACGAAGAGGTTGCCCGTCAGGTAGAGCGCGCTCAGCACGAGCACGCCGGCCTGCACGATCGGATAGTCGCGCGTGGTGATCGACTCGAGGATCAGTCGTCCGAGGCCCGGCCAGGCGAACACGGTCTCGGTCACGACGGCGCCGCCGAGAAACTGCACGAACAGCATGACCGCGAAGGTGACGACGGGCAGCAGCGCGTTCTTCAATCCGTGCTTCCAGAGCACCACCTGCTCGTGCAATCCCTTGAGCCGCGCGAACTTGATGTAGTCGGAGCCGAGCACCTCGAGCATCGCCGAGCGCGTGAGGCGGAGGATCGCGGCGGAAGTGAAATAGCCGAGCGTGAAGGCGGGCAGGATCAGGTGCTCGAGGCCGCCGCGGCCGCCGGCCGGCAGCAGACCCAGCACGACACCGAAGAACAGGATCAGCATGAGCCCGAGCCAGAACGTCGGCATGGATTGCCCGAGCACCGCGAACACTCGCGCCGCCCCGTCCATGATCCCGCCCCGGCGCACCGCGGAGTACACGCCGAGGGGGACGCCGATCAACACGCTGAGGAACATGGCGACGAATCCGAGCTCGACGGTGGCGGGCAGACGTTCCCAGATGTGCTCGGCGACCGGCCGTCGGGAGAGGATCGATTGGCCGAGGTCGCCACGGGCGAGGTTCTTCACGTAGATCGCGTACTGGACGGGCAGGGGCTGGTCGAGGCCGAGATACCGCGTCAAGATTTCCTGATCGCGCTCGGTGGCGTTGACGTCGAGCAGGAGATGGATCGGATTGCCCGACAGGCGCGTCAGGACGAACACGATGCTGATCACCACGAGCATGCTCAGGACGGTTTGCAGCACGCGCCCGACGAGAAACCGCACCATGGCGCTTACGTGACGTCCATGCTCACGGCTTCCGCGTCACGTACTCCCAGTTGTGAAACCCCATGTGGCCGGGGATCAGCGGCCAGTCGCCGACCTTGGGCCCCACCGCGGCGATGTTGTGGGCGGCGCCGATGGCGACGGCGGGCACGTACTCGTACATCCACGGCCCCATCTCGTCGCGCATGATCTTGACGCGCTTGTCGTAGCTCGGCTCGGTGGCGAGCCGCTCCAGGAAGTCGTCGAGCTTGGGGTGCTCGATGAAGAGCTGTACGGCCGCCTTGCTGTGGCTGATGCGAATGAGGTTGTCCCAGAGCTCCGGGCCGACCACCGGCGACGCGTAGGCCACCGTGACTCCTGGATAGGCGCGGGCCCGGAAGTCCGCCGCGAAGACCGCCCGGTCCACCGGCCGCCGCTTGACCCGGATCCCGATTTTCTCCCAGTACGTCGCGACCGCTTCTCCGACGTCCGGCAAATAGCCGCGCCCCGGCCACGCGGTGAGGTTCATGGTCACGTCGAAGCCCTTCGGGTATCCCGCCTCGCTGAGCAGCGCCTTCGCCCGAGCCGGATCGTAGGGATACGGGTTCTTCAGCGCGTCCGTCGTCCACGGATCGTTGGGGTAGGCGAGCCAGGATCCGGTCACGCTGCCGAGGTTGCCCATCACGCGCTCCATGACGGCGTTCTTGTCGACGGCCAGGTTCAGAGCCAGGCGGACCTTGCGCGCGCGCTCGAGGTCGGGCTGCGCCCACGGCACCGCGCGGTCGTAGCTCGGCTTGGTGGGCCACTGGCCGCCGAGGATGACGTAGACCCAGGCGACGTTGGGCATGGTGAGCGTGCGCACGCCGACCTTCTTCAATTCGTCGACGTACTCGCCACCGATCTCGATGACGTCGACGCTGCCGGCTCGCAGCATGGCCATGCGCGTGGCCGGCTCGGGCACCTTCAGCATCACCAGACGCTTGAAGTTGGGCGTCGCGCGCCAGTGCCCTTCCACCGCCTCGTAGACGACACGGTCGCCGCGGACGTGCTCGACGAACTTCCACGGCCCGGTCCCGATCGGGCGCCGCTCCGCGCCTTCCTCGCCGGCGCTCTCGATCGAGCTCTTGGACTGGATGAAGGCCACGGAAGCGAAGAGGCCCTGGTTGACCTTGTTGGCGAAGACGACCGACGGCTTGTCGAAGTGGATCGTGATGGCGTACGAGAACGTGAACTTCACGTCCTCGGCCGTGAGCTCGCGGCCATCGTGAAAGTGCACACCCTTGCGGAGCTGGAACTTCCACGTGCGCCCGCCGTCGGTGACCTGCCAGCGCTCGGCGAGCATCGGGATCAGCTCACCGCTCTTCGGGTCGCGGGAGACCAGGTTCTCCCAGAGCGGCTTGAGCACGATGTCCTCGGCCCCGACGTAGAGGTGGGGCAGCCACCGCTCGTTGCCGAAGGTGGCCACGGCCACCGTCAGTGTTCCTTCCGGTCGGGCTGCCTCGCTCGCCGGCAGGGCCGCCGCCAGGAGGAGGGCCGTGATGATCAGCGTGGAGAGTTTGATCGCGCCGTGCTTGCTCATGGGCGCTCCTTATATATCGTCGGAAAGATATATCGTGTCGAGGGCCCCCGGAAGCTCGACAGGGTTGCCTATCCTACCCCAAACTGATCCCGCTTCGCGGGCGGGCGCTTGACTCATCCTGCGCAGGGCGGTATAGCGCAGGACACATCGCACCGTATCGGTCGCGTCGAGGTGAGAACGCCCATGCGTACACGACTCGCGCTGCTTCTCCAGGCGCTGATCATCGTCCTCGTCCTGGTCGCGCCAGCCCCGCCGGCTGTCGCTCAGGACAAGCCCCGCCATGGCGGTGAGCTGGTCTTCGTGGTGCCGACGGAGCCGCCGACGCTCGACGGTCACCGCGAGGGGACGTTCGGCCTCCTGCATCCGGGCGCGCCCCACTACAACACGCTGCTGCGCATGGACCCCACCGACGTCTCCGGCACCCGGGTGATCGGCGATCTCGCCGAGTCGTGGACGATCACCGACGGCGGGCGCACCTACACGCTGAAGCTGCGCCGCGGCGTGCGCTTCCACGACGGCAGCGAGATGACGTCGAGGGACGTCAAGGCGAGCTACGACCGAATCGTCTTCCCACCGGCGGGCGTCTCGTCGTTCCGCAAGGGCCAGTACACCGACGTCGAGACGGTGGAGGCGCCCGATCCGTCGACCGTGGTGTTCCGGTTGAAGTGGCCGTCGGCGTCGTTCCTGACCGCGCTGGCCTCGCCGTTCAGCTGGATCTACAAGGCCGACATCCTGGCCCGCGACCAGCACTGGTACGAGAAGAACGTCATGGGCACGGGGCCGTTCGTCTTCGTCGAGTACCAGCGCGGCTCGCACTGGATCGCCAAGAAGAATCCGAATTACTGGGACAAGGGCAAGCCGTATCTCGACGGCTATCGCGCCATCTTCATCAAGGACAACACGGCCCAGGTGGCGGCGATCCGGTCAGAGCGCGCGCACATCCAGTTCCGCGGCTTCACGCCGACTGAGCGCGACGGCATCGTGGCCGCGCTCGGCTCCCGCGTGACCGTGCAGGAGAGCCCGTGGGATTGCGGGATGTGGGTGGCGATGAATCACGAGAAGAAGCCGTGGGACGACAAGCGCGCCCGCCGCGCGCTCACGCTCGCGCTCGACCGTTACCAGGGGTCGCAGGCGTTGTCGAGGATCGCCATCGTGAAGTTCGTGAACGGCGTGCAGGTCCCGGGCACACCGTTCGCGACGCCCTCGGCCGAGCTCGAGAAGCTCGCCGGCTACGGGCGCGACATCGAGAAGTCACGGGCCGAGGCCCGTCGCCTGCTGAGAGAGGCGGGCGTGCCGGACGGCTTCTCGTTCAGCTTCAAGAACCGCGGCGTGCCCATGCCCTACGAGCCCGTCGCGATCTGGCTCATGGATCAGTGGCGGAAGATCGGGCTCAACGCCCGGCACGAGTTCCTCGAGGCGGCCAAGTGGACGGCCGATCTGCGGTCCGGGGACTTCGAGGTCTCGACCGACGCTCAGTGCGGCTACGCCGTCGAGCCCGATCTGGACCTCGCCAAGTTCCAGTCGAGGGACGTCAGCGGCAACAACTGGGGCCGCTACACGGACCGCGTGCTCGACGACCTGTACCAGAAGCAGAGCCGCGCGATCGATCCCGACGAGCGCCGCCGGTACGTGCGGGAGTTCGAGCGGCGGCTCGTGGACGACGAGGCGCACTACTTTCCGGCGCTCCAGTGGCACCGGATCGTCCCCCACAGTGCGAAGCTGCGCGGCTGGACGATCACGCCGAGCCACTATCTGAATCAGCAGCTCGATCAAGTGTGGCTGGCCGAGTAGCAGGGGCGGGCGAAGAGCGAGGAGCCGAGGAACTGTATCTCAACCGACACTTCTCCGCATCGTGCGAAGACCTGTAAACTGATTGAGGAGGGCTTCAGACAGTATGAACCGAACCGGTACGCTTCACGTCCTTCGCCTGGATGTGAGTTCAGTGGCTGGAGACGGCCGCTACTCAATAACATACGCTCCGTATGACAAGGGCGGAGGTGCCCTGCCGGCGCGGGAAGCTGGGAGTCTCTCGGAGCTGAGACAGTTCCTCGCCGATATCGGATGCGATGCAAGTACGATCGAACGGGTCGTCCACGATCTCAAGACAGTCGGGCGGGCGTCACTTCCCAATGTTGCTCTGTCCGATGAGCAGCTCAAACGGTACCGCCTTCAAGAGATGGGCGTCCTTCAGTCCGTCATTTCTTATCTTTCGACCTGAGACTTGAGCGAGGCCGCAACAGCCGA
>QHTB01000097.1 GCA_003220615.1 Candidatus Rokuibacteriota bacterium | reverse complement strand
TCCGAGCGATGGGCGATGATGGTCACGGCACCGGTCGTATCGATCGACACGAAGAGATTCGGGTTCAGCGTGGGACCGACGGCGGCCGGGGCCGGAGTGACCGGCGCGAATGGATTGACGCGAGCAAGCGGATCAAGTTGGAGCGCGAGTGCGAACGTTCCCGTCGCGGCGACGCCCTTGAGGAAGGTCCTGCGGCTGACGTTCTCAATGGCGTTCATGACTTCACCCCCGCCGCGTCCTTGATGGCCGCGCGAATCCGGTTGTATGTGCCACACCGACAGATGTTGCCTCCCATCACAGCGTCGATCTGTGCGTCGGTCGGCTTCGGATTCTTCGCGAGCAGCGAGGCCGCCTGCATGATCTGACCGGCCTGGCAGTACCCGCACTGGGGTACGTTGTTGGCGATCCAGGCCTTTTGCAGAGGATGGTCGCCTGTCGCGCTGAGACCCTCGATCGTCGTCACCGGGCCTTTTACCGCGCCGACCGGCAGCACGCACGAGCGCTGCGCGACGCCGTTGACGTGCACGGTACAGGCCCCGCACAGAGCCATACCGCAGCCGAACTTCGTCCCGGTGAGTCCGACCACGTCGCGCAGGACCCAGAGCAAGGGCACCTGCGGCGGGACGTCCACCGAGTACGATTTACCGTTCACCGATAGTGATACCGCCATGACCGCCTCCTTCCTCAGCACGTGACAGAAAGGGCGCGCCTTTGGGCCGTGCGCTCACCTCCTCACGAGTGTCGTCCTTCGTATGACGCTCTCGTGCTCCTCAGGACCTTGCCGCTCGACGAGCGGCAAGATCCCCGTGTGTAGCGGTGGTACTTCGTGGCGGCGAGACTAGGACATGATCTGGGCCAGTTCAAGAGCGCCATGGACCGCCAGCCCGCGATAGGAGTCCGAGACCGGAAGGGGCACGAGGGGATCAGTTACCTCGCGGGGCGCACGCGCGGGCCCTGCATGTCGCGGAGGCCGTCCGCCTGGATCTCGCGCCGGCCCGCCTGCTTCTGGCCCGCCTGCTTCTGGCCCGCCCGCGTCTTGACAACCCTCAGCACGGCTCCTAGCATTCGCCCGCTGTTGCGCAGCGCAACTCGCTCGCTGCTCGCGCATGACAGGGGGGGAGAGAAGAGACTTCGATCGTCCGATCGCTGATCTACGACAACTTGTGTCGCATCAACCTGCGGAGGCCAATGATGAAGTCCAGAGGTGGGATCGTCATGCGAGTCCTGCTCGCGCTCTTCCTGCTCACCGGCGCCGCCGCGTGGGTGATCGGCGCAAGGTCGCCCGGCGCCCAGGGCACCGTGGGCAACACCATCTCCGCCGCGATGAAGGACGCCGAGGTCGTCGACCTCAGCGTACTGATCTCCGAGCAGCTCCCCGCCCACTGGCCGACCCACGCGCCGTTCCAGCGCTGGACGTTCAACTGGTTCAAGCCCGTGAAGGGCCCGTACAGTGACAACTACGCGCAGAGCGTGTTCCCGTACTATGGCCAGCGTTACGTCATCGACGAGCACACGGGGACCCAGCTCGACTGTCCGGCCCACTTCATTCCACCCGAGGGCAGCGGGCTGCCGTTCGCCGGCCCGATGGGCAAAATGACGTGTGACAAAATGTCGGTCACACAGTGGCTCGGCCCCGCAGTGGTCGTCGACGTTCGCGCGATCCTGGACAAGGCGCCGAACGGCAAAAGCCCGATCATCACGCCGCAGATGATCCGGGACTGGGAGGCGAAGAACGGTGCGCTCCAGAAGGGCGAGATCATTCTCTTCTATTCGGGATACTCCGACAAATACTACAAGCCGTTTCCAGAGGGAAACCGGCTCGCCTTCGAGCCGCTGATCCTCCAGAACAAACCCGGCTGGCCGGCTCCGGGTCCGGAGACGATGGAGTACCTGAACTCGAAAGGCATCAAGCACCTCGGAAACGACGGGCCAAGCATGGGGCCCGTCGAGGGCGGGCAGGCCACACACGTGGCGGGGCTCAAGTACGGCATGACGTGGGACGAACTGCTCACGAACGTCGGCAAGCTTCCCGTGCGCGGCGCCTTCTACATCGCGCTGCCGACGAAAATCGTCGACGGCAGCGGCGCCACCACGCGAGCGATCGCGATCAAGACCCGCGGTCAGAAGGGGATCGGAGAGTAGCGGTCGCCAGTCGGCGGAGCGGTAAGCCTGTCTATCCCAACCCGTAGAAGCGCATCGCGCCGCCGGCCAGGACACCGCTCTTCGTCGCTTCGGACAGCGCCGTGCGCCGCGAGATCATCGCCGGCGCGCCGGGGAAGAACCCATCGGCGTGCGGATAGTCGGTCGCCCACAGAATCTTGTTGGGGCCGATGTAGTCCGCGAGCACGTCGAGCGCGCCTTCGACCGGCTCGAACGAGATCCAGCAGTTCCGCTGGAACAGCTCGCTGGGGCGCGTCGTGAGACCAGAGTCGTTGAAGCCCTTGTCATCGAAGTGGCGGTCCATCCGATCGAGCCACGGCGCGATCCAGCCGCCGCCGGACTCCAGGAAACCGATGCGGATCTTCGGAAAGCGCTCACACGTTCCGCCCCAGATCACGGCGAGCGCCACCAGCATCATCTCCATCGTGTGCGAGATGATGTGCCGGGCGCCGCGCCCCTCGAAGCGATCGACGCCGACGGTCGGCATGCCGCCCGAGGCGCCCTCATGGAAGCCGATCGAGAAGTCCAGCTCCTGCGCCTCGGCCCAGAACGGATCGTAGTCCGGGTGATTGGCCATCCGGCCGTTGTAGGGGTTGGGCCGGAGAAAGCCGCCCTTCATCCCGAGCTGTTTTCGAGCGAAGCGCATCTCCTCGATGGCCAGATCGACCGATTGCATCGGCAGCATGGCGATCCCGAACAGACGATCCGGATACGGCTTGCAGTAATCCGCGAGCCATCGGTTGTACGCACGGCACATCGCTGCCGCCAGCTTGGGGTCCTGCACAGCTCCGGAGAAGAGCCCGATGCTCGGGTACAGGAACGCCGCGTCGATGCCGTCGAGGTCCAGATCCTTGATACGCTCGTGCGGGTCGAAGCCACCCGGCCGCCCGTCCTTGTACATCATCGTGTCGGCCGGCACGGATCCATCACGGGCGCCGACGGCGCCCAGCCGCCCCAGTCCCTTCGGGTTGCCGAGGATCTTTCCCTCGACAAGCAAGCGCTCCTTTCCGTTGTCACCGATGATCAGGCGAGGGGCATGCTCGCGGTACGCCGGGTCCATGTATCGGTCCCAAAGGTCGATGGGCTCGAGGATGTGGCCGTCCGCGTCGATGACCTTGTACGCACGTGCCATGGCTCGCCTCCGTCGGGATGGATGGTTCCTTCTTCGCCGAGGAGGGTCGCCGTGTCAAGCACCCCTCGGCGGCGGACCGCTCAGTCCGCACTCGGGACGGTGTTCACCTACGCCGTGCGATCCGGCTACATGGACGTGAATCCGACTCAAGGTGTCGCTCAGGTTTTGACCAAGGGGAAACCAGAAGATCGGCGCTTGCCGTTCACCCTGGACGACGTGAAGACGATCCTCGACGCCACCAAGGACGAACAAGCGGAGAACCTCTGGATTCCTCGGCTCGCCCTCTACACCGGGGCGAGGGCGAACGAGTTGTGCGGCCTGCTCACGCGCGATGTGAAGCAGATTGACGGCGTGTGGTGTCCAGTGGTCGAGGATTCCGAGGTACGGACCCTCAAGACGGCTTCTTCCACTCGTCGTATTCCCGTTCACCCGGAGTTGATCCGGCTTGGCTTCCTCGACTTCGTGGAGCGTCAACGCGCAGCGCGGCAGGCGCGGCTGCTCCCCGAGTTGACCGTGGGGAAGTACGGCTCCGCGTCGCGAATCGCTTCGAGAACTGCGCCGGTCGGCTGCTTCGGTCCATTGGCATCACGGGCAAGCGGAAGGTGCTGCACTCGGCGAGGCACACGGTGAAGGATCGGCTGCGGGCGGCTCAGGTGCCGCTCGACGTGCAGAACGCCATTCTCGGGCATGCTGCGGGAAGCGTCGGAGAGAGCTACGGCGTCGGATACCCTGCGCCAGTGTTGCTGGAGGCGGTGTCGAAGATCAACTACACGACCACATAGGCCGACGCGCTCATGTAGGAAAATATTTTCCCACACAACCGCTCGGAATGCTTCGCATCGTATACTCCTCCTGAACAAGAAGCGTGCGGCCACAGACGTTTATATAAGAGACGTAGAAGTTATATAAGAAGAGGCAAAGGCTATATTTTATTCTTGACAGCGGGTCTCTCCGAGGTCCATTTTGCCGTGGTCTAGTGGTTGGCGCGTCGTCGAAGCGGGACAATCAACGGCGCGCTTGCTTCAGCGTCGCGGCGGCACGTCGCGAGGGTGCAGTGAGGCTGCGCTTCTCTGGTGCATGGGCGGCTCTCCCGTAGAGCCGCAGCTCGCGTCAGTTCCTCTCCGTGCTCCATACCTTTTGCGTAGGCCCCTCTGGTGGCCTGCTTCCTCTGCGCATGATCTGCGTGCAGAGGGGAGAGGAAGACCGCCGTGGCTCCTCGAACGTCTCCGCCCCAGGCCGCAATCTTCAACTCGCGTGACGAGGTGATCGAGGCGATTCGCTCGGCCGTCGAGAACGACGGCTTCGCGACGGTGCCGGCCCGGCTGCCGGAGATCCGGAACGGGACGCGCGACCTGGTGGCTTTCATCGAGGTACACTGCCCGGACGTGACAATTTATATAAGGAAAATAGAACATACTTTTAGTCCTGGGGGGCCTCCAAGCGGTGGAGAGCGGAAGCAGCGACACGGAAAACAGATGCGCGAAATTGAACCACATCAGGCGAGGCGTCGCCGTTGTCGCGTAGCGCATGAGATGGTGGTGATTAGCCCAGACAATTGCGATGAAAAGGTAGCTCACTGCGTAGCTCAGCCATGTAGGCCACAGCAACAGGAGCGCCTTGTAGGTGGGTAGCTCTGGCGGCCTGAGATCTAAAACCAAGACCGTGATCAGAACGGCAAACACCGCGTCTGAGAACGCGCTCAACCGCTCCGGTGTCGCTGCGCGGAGCACGGCCGGCTCCTTTACTGTGTGCTACCGCCGATTCGGCAGCCGTGACTTCAAGGTACCTGCCATAAGCCTCAGGACTACTACATTACTGGCTTGGAGAAATCCGGCTGGATACGCGGAAGCGGTGTGAAAGTGCGCACGTTCAGGTCAGCTCTCCGCCGGAGCGCTGAATGACTGCCAGCGGGCCGGCGTGGCCATCGCGGCGCCGGGGCGGTTGGCCTAGCCCCGGTAGAACGCGAGCAGCCCCCGCGTGTGCCGCCGTCGCCGGCAGCCCGCGTTGCATGCGGAGCGTCGGTGAGCGATCGTCCGACTTATCGCGATCGCTGGTTGGTGAGCAGCAGGAGCAGGAACACACCGCGATCGTTCTCACGACTTGTCGGCGCCGTTCGCTGGAGCGTCGCGGGCTGATTCGTGTCATGTGTCGGCGTGACGACCGTAGGCGTCGGAGTCGAGACTCGGCTGGCGGCGTTGCTCCCGGCACCCAACGCAAGCACGGCAACGAGAACATGGGCGACGATGAGACCGAGCTTCCACGTGCTTTCCAAGCCACGTTCAGCCTAGCATCCACCCATCGTCGGGGCGTAAGAATCTATCGTCCGCCTCGCGTCGTCCCAGCTGCTCGGGCGGACGGGAGCGTGTGCGAGCGACGGCCAGCGGAGGGCGCCGAGCGGTTAGCGCGTCGCGCTCGCGAGGGGGTCGTTCAGCCTCCGCGGGAAGACCGGCAACCGCAACCGGCCCTGCATCACCTCGGCTCAAAAGCCCCGCCCGCGGCCCCGAGGCTCCAGGATCTCGCTGTACGAGTAGACGCTGACACGGTAGGAAGCCGGCTGCTGGGGCGCGATGTCCACCAGCGGGGCGTCGGCGACGAAGTAGCGCCGGCTGAAGGGCGCCATCGGGCTTCCGGCCGCCCAACTGACCTTCTGAGCGAGAATTCCGCCGCCCGCATCGAGCGCGTCAACGAGAAGCTGGACGTCGCCGACGGTCTTCGGCGACGCGTTGTAGAGATAGCCCTTCACAACCGGATGCCCTCGCCACTCTCCCGCCTCCCAATCGAGCTTGAACCAGCGCTCCCAGCCCGGCTGGTGCGGTTCGATGATCTGCTGGCTCCAACCGGCAGCGGGGATGAGGGTACACAGGGCGAGTGCCACTCCGATCAAAGCGGAACGACCGGTGATTGCGAGTGCCGCCAAGCCGCCTCGTCGCTTCATGGTGCCCTCCCTACGACTGCTTGCCGGTAGGACGCCTGATCTCGGTGGCACATTCACGCCCATTCCAAGGAGCCGCGTACGGCCAGGTCCGTCGGTCGAGGATCTGATTCGGTTGCGCCCGGCAGTCACTCCACGAACTCCTTGCTCTCCTGTAGGCCACTGAACAGATTTCCTGGCGACAACGAGCTGAGGAGGCGGCGCGGAGTGAGATGCCGATGATTCAAGTTACAGGTCGGCCGATCGGTTGCAACGCGTCGTGAATGAGGCCGCGCCGCGGAGGTACGCTTCCGCGGCGCGGCGACCGTAGAGCCTGAACTACTTCATGGCGTTACCGTCACGATCACCGCCGGAGATGTACTGCCGAGGAAGCTTACGCTCCCGTTGTAGATCGCCGTGATGGAGTGCGGTCCCACGGTCTGAAGCCTTCTCGTGATGAGCTGGGCCTGACCCGAGCTCAACGGCACGGTGGCAATCAGCGTGGCCCCGTCGAAGAACGAGACGGTCCCGGTGGGCGTTCCGACCGCTGGCGGCACCGGGCTCACCGTCGCTGTGAAGGTGATGAAGTTCGCCGATCGAATCGTCGACGCAGACGCGGTGAGGCTCGTCGTCGTCGCCGGCGTGTTGTTGTTGTTGACGACCGTGTGGATCACCGTCGGCGAGGTGCTGGCCAGGAAACTCGGACTGCCGCTGTAGACCGCGGTGAGCGAATGAGTTCCGGCGGCCAGCGTGGAGATGCTGAGCGACGCGCTGCCATTGACCAGCGTGACCACACCGAGCGTGGTCGCGCCGTCCCGGAACGTCACCGCCCCGGTTGGCACGCCGGCCCCCGACGTCACGGTGGAGCTCAGCGTCACGGTCTGCCCGACCGTCGAGGGATTCGGCGTCGATGTCAGGCTGGTGGATGTTGCCGCAACGGCGGGAGCATTGACGATCTGCGTCACGGTCGGCGACGTGCTGGCGGCGAACGCGGCGCTGCCGTTATAGGTGGCGGTGAGCGGATGACTTCCGGCGGTCAGCGTCGAAATGCTCAGCGACGCGCTTCCGTTGACCAGCGTGACCACGCCGAGCGTGGTCGCACCATCCCGGAACGTCACCGTGCCGGTTGGCACGCCGGCCCCCGACGTCACCGTGGAGCTGAGCGTCACGGCCTGCCCGACGGTCGAGGGGTTCGGCGTGGACGTAAGACTGGTCGATGTCGCCGCCGCGGCTGGCGCGTTGACGATCTGGTTCACGGTCGGAGAGCTGCTGGCGGCGAACGCTGGGCTGCCGTTGTAGGCGGCGGTCAGCGGATGAGTTCCGGCGGTCAGCGTCGAGATACTCAGCGAGGCGCTGCCGTTGACCAGCGTCACCGTGCCGAGCACGGTGGCACCGTCTCTAAAGGTCACCGTGCCGGTTGGCACGCCGGCTCCCGACGTCACGGTGGAGCTCAGGGTTACGGTCTGGCCGACGATCGACGGGTTCGGCGTCGAGGTCAAACTGGTGGACGTCGCCGCCGCGGCTGGAGCGTTGACGACCTGGTTCACGGTCGCAGAGGTGCTGACTGCGAACGTTGCGCTCCCGTTGTACGTGGCCGTGAGTGGATGGGTTCCGACGGTGAGCGTAGACGTCACGAGCGAAGCAGTGCCATTGACGAGCGTCACTGTCCCGAGCACCGTCGCACCGTCCCTGAACGTCACCGTGCCGGTTGGCACACCGGCCGCCGACGTCACAGTGGAGCTCAGCGTCACGGCCTGGCCGCTGGTCGAGGGGTTGGGACTCGAGGTCAGGCTGGTCGAGGTGGCGGCTGGGTTCACGATCTGGGTCACGGTCGGCGACGTGCTCGCCGCAAACGTCGCGCTTCCGCTGTACGTGGCCGAGAGCGGATGGCTCCCGACGGCGAGGGTGGACGTCACGAGCGAGGCGCTGCCGTTGACGAGCGTCACCGTCCCGAGAACCGTCGCGCCGTCACGGAATGTCACCGTACCGGTCGGAAGGCCAACTGCCGGCGCGAGCGCGGTCACCGTCGTACTGAGCGTCACCGCCTGTCCCACCACGGCCGGATTCGGCGTGGTGGTCAGGGTCGTAGCGGTCGGCCCCGGGTTCACGGTCTGGGTCCGCACCGCCGAGGTGCTGGCCGTGAACTCGAGATCACCGCTGTAGGACGCGGTCAGTGAATGGGCCCCCACCGTGAGCGCGGCGGTGACGAGCGACGCACTTCCATTGACGAGCGTCACCGTGCCGAGTGTCGTTGGACCATCCCTGAACGTCACGGTGCCGGTCGGCGCGATCGTATCCGGCACCACCGGTGCCACCGTCGCGGTCAGCGTCACCGCCTGACCGAAAACGGAGGGGTTCGGCGTGGAATTCAGAGTCGTGGAGGTCGCCGGCCGGACGTAGAGCTTTCCGATGACATTGGTGAAGAGATTGGTCTCGACCACATTGACGCCAGGCCCGCCGACGTTGGGGCCCTCGATTCGGAAGAAATTGGTGTTGGAGGGACTCCCGGTGATGGTGTGAGTCAGGAGGCCATCACCGATGAACCCGGCCGTCGGGGCTGGGGGCGTGGCCGGGTCCCAGACGAGGAACGGCCCGGCGTTGGTCGTCGGAAGCACGCTGGTGAAGTCACAGGGAAGAGGTGCGCCAAGGGGACACCCCTGGTCGATGGTGAAATTGATGATGCCTGGCGCCGCCGCGACGAACGATCTGACGCCGAACGGACCGGTCACGGTGTACGTCGCGCCCGTCACGAGGCCGTTGGGGCGGACCCTGACGCGGTAGCGCGCAAACACGATCTGCGTGCCCGCGCCATCCGCTGCCGTACCCGTGCCCCCGCCGAAGCCCGCCTGGGTGCTCATCACCAGGAGCCCGCGGCCTCCGACACCGCCAATGTTGTTGATGTCGGCGGTGGTGCGCCAGTAGAAGAATTCGTCGGGGAAGTTGTCGGGGAACGAGATGGGCTGATTGGGATTCGGAAACGTTCCCACGAGGACGCACGGATCTGCAGGATTCGCCGCGTCAAGGCATTGTCCGAGTTGAAGGCCGTTCCGGTCCATATACCATCTGGGATATCCGTTGGCCGGATCGATGGCCCCGACCGCGGCCAGGCCCTGAGCATTCTGAGCGGATGCCAAACCGCCCGTGAGGGTGATGCACGCGATCACTGCCAGAGACAGCCACCACTTCAAGTCCGATGCTCCAGATCTCATTTGTCGCTTCTCCAGAAGTAAGGGTTATCGATGAATTGAATAAATGAGTTCCGCTCGCCGCCGCCGTGAAAAGGACTCGCAGGTCCGCAGCGGTCACGCAGACGGCCAGATCGCGCAGACAGATCTGCCCACACCGAAGGCGGACGCTCACATCAGCGTCGCGATGGGAGGACAACGGTGGTCGGATAGGCGGCTCGACGTCAGCGAAATATGTATGAATGTATGAGTTCGTATCGCTGCGTTCAGCGCGTCGGTCGTGCCGAAAGCCAAACACCACCACCGTCAGTGCGATCATCAGGCTCGTCGCGATTGCCCTTAATCCATCACGCTCCTCTCTGTTCGTGTGTCGCTGAACTCGCGCGATCTCGAATCGCGAAGGCGCGAGGAAACCATGCCTGCCAACTAGTATGCCGCGTGAGTGATGCGCAAGGACTGTGCCCGATGCACAACTGTGCTGAATCGTTGAGACAGGCCGCCCAACGTCGCTCGGGGCGTCAGGCCGGCCGACAATGCCACGGAGATCGCGTGACTGCTGCGCACTGGCGGGCGTGTCGCCGGAGATTACAGTGGTCGCACGCGCCTTCTGGCGACCTTTAGCATCAGCAGTTGGGCTATTCCCGAAAGGTCCGGGTTGGGCGATAGGAAAATGGCAGCGTGCCGGCAGGATCACCGCGTCGTTATTGTCGTTCGACCTCGGGATGGCGTGTCCACCAGCAGGGCGCGTGGGCGCGTCACGTGCGTATCATATCGGTGGCTGCGGCATGGTCTCGCTCGCGGTTTCCGTTAAAGGGACACGGACGTGGAGCCGGGTGCCGCCTGACGGTTGCGAGTCGATCGCGATCTCACCGCCGAGATGACGCACCCGCTCGCGCATGCTGACGAGCCCGAGCCCACGCTTGCCCTGGGTCCGCCGGGGGTCGAAGCCCCGCCCGTGATCGATGATCCGCAAGGAGATCGCGTCCGCAGTCCCACGCAATGCGACCTCGGCCTGCTGGGCGCCGCTGTGCTTGATGGCATTTCGCAGACCCTCTTGCGCGATGCGATACAGGCACACGGCCGTATCCGGTGAGATCGCTGCCGGCATCTGATCGTGTGTGAACTCGATCTTGAGGCCGTGGTTACGCGTCAGCTCCCTGCAGAGGTCGCCGATTGCTGCCACGAGTCCGAGCTGGTCCAGCTTCGACGGATGAAGTCGGTGCGACAGGTCGTGCACGGATGACGACAGGTGTTTGACCTCGGCCAGCAACTCCCGCATCCGTGCGCCGAACTGGTCCGCCTCCGGGGGCTTCTGGCGGAGGAGATCCATCTTGACGGTCAGGAGCGCCAGGCCCTGGCCCAGGTCGTCGTGCAGCTCGCGCGCGATCCGCCGGGACTCGTTCTCCTGGGCTTGGAGCAGCCGGCCGGCCTCGGCCTCCTGGAGCTCCTTGAAGAGCCGGGCGTTCTCGATGGCGATCACGGCCTCGTCGGCGAAGGTCTGAAGCAGCGCGACCTGCTTGTCCGTGAACGGATTCATCTCGGAACGCCGGAGCTGGATCGTGCCCACCGCCGCCCCCTGCCGCAGCAATGGAACGCTCAGCGTCGTCCGGTGGCCCAACTCTCGTGCGAAGGCACTGCCTTCGGGAAACTCCTTTCCCTCGCTCGGGAGATCCGCCACGTGCACGGCCCGCTGCTCGAGCACCGAGCGTCCCGCGACGGTTCCCCGCGCCACCGGGATCAAGAGCCCGATGGCGGGGTGAAGCGGGCCGTGGTGGGCGGCGAGTCGCAGGCTTTCCCCGTCGAGCTGGAAAATGGCCGCGTCGTAGGCTCCACAGAGCTGCGCAGCGCTCTTGACGACCGCGTCCAGCACTCGCTGGAGCTCCGTCGGCGACGTACTGATGATTCTCAGGATCTCGGCCGTTCCCTTCTGCTGGTCCAGCGTCTCCGTGAGCTCGCGGTTCCGCGCCTCCAGTCCCCTGAATAGCCGCACGGTTTCGACGGCGATCACCGCCTGGTCGGCGAAGGTCTTGAGCAGCTCGACCTGCCGTTCCGCGAAAGCGCCTGGCTCGGCCCGGGAGACGGTGACGACGCCGATGGGGCGCCCGTCGCGCAACATCGGCACGGCGATCACGCTGCGCACCTCGGCCGCGCGGGCGAAGTCCCGATACGGATAGGTGCCGTCAGCCAGAGCGTCCTCGACGTGGACGACGCTGCGATTCAAAATCGCTCTGCCGGTGACCGAGCCGGCGTGGGGCGGGGCCGGAAACAGTCCGCGGCGGAGTGCCAGGGCCTCTGGCGTATAGCCGTGGTGAGCGATGATATGGATCAACTCACCGTCGAAATGAAAGACGGTGGCGATCCGGGCCCCGCATAGTCGCACCGCGCTCGAGGCGATGGTGTCGAAGACCGGCTGAGTATTCGTGGGCGAGCTCGAAATCACTCGCAGGACCTCGACCGTCGCCGTCTGCTGCTCCAGCGCTTCCGCCAGGCGCTTCTTGAGATTGCTGGCGACAGGGAGCTTGGCGTCGACCTTCGCCTTCCCGGGCTTTGCACCCCGATGCATCGGCCTCTCCTTGCCGCTCACAAGCGTTACGACCGCGCAGCGATCGGCAACAGGCTAGGCGAAGGCGCCTTCGTGGGCAAGCCTACGCATCGACTCAAAATTTCGGTTACCGAGCAGAGGCTCGTAGATCAGAAGTCACGGGTACCAATCCGCCCGTGGAGGCCACCGTGACGCGAGCCAGCGTGCGCGAGTACGCCGCCGTGCAGCGGGAGCGGTACCAGCAGGCCAGCCGAGCCGACAAGCATCGGCTGTTGGACGAGATGGTCGCCGTGACCGGCATGCACCGAAAGGCAGCGATCCGGTTGCTCCGACGGGTGCCGCGGACGGTGCCCACCGCGCCGCGCATTGGACGGCCGCGCCGCTACGGAGCCCCGGTCGCCGCGGCGGCCGAGGTGCTCTGGCAGGCCAGCGGTCGGATCGGGGCGCATCGCCTTCACCCCTTCGTCCCTGAATTGCTCGACCGGCTCCTGCCGTGCGGCGAACTGACTATCACGCCGGCGGTGAATACGCTCGTCCGACAGGCCAGCCGACCGACACTCGCCCGCCTGCTCGGGCCGGCGCGTGCCACGTACCCCCGGCGGGGGGCGACCACGACGCACCCCAGCACCTGGCTCAAGCCACAGATTCCCATCCGCACGTTCACGGACTGGGATGACGCGCGGCCCGGCTTCTGTCAGGTCGATCTCGTCGCGCACTGCGGCGGCAGCACCAAGGGGTTCTCCTTGCACACCTTGTGCGCCGTCGACGTGGCGACCAGCTGGGTCGAGTTGCAAGCGCTCTGGGGGAAAGGTCACTCTCGGGTCGCGGCGGGGGTACAGGCAGTACGGGAACGCCTGCCGGTGCCCCGGGTCGGGCTCGATAGCGACAACGGCTCGGAAT
>QHTB01000229.1 GCA_003220615.1 Candidatus Rokuibacteriota bacterium | reverse complement strand
CGGATCGAAGCCCGGCCAGCCGCGTGGCCGGATCGGGGATCCGCCGGACGATGAGCTCTCGGTAGACCGGCGTCTTGCGCCAGTGGTTCCCCACCGCCTCGAACCGGTGATAGTCGCCCTGCTTGCCCTCGACGTGCCGGTAGGGGCCGGTGCCGATCGGGTGGAGCGCCGCCTTGTCCTCGCCGACCGACTCGATGTACTTCTTCGAGGTGATGTTCTGGTAGCCGACGAACTGGGTGAAGTTGGAGGGGACTTCCCAGACGCGGTTCTTGAAGTGCATCACGACCGTGTACTTGTCGGGCGTCTCGATCCGCTCGAGGTGGGCGCGGAAGAACGGCGCCGATCCGCCCGGCACGTCGGGCCGCAGATTCTGCTCGACGGTGAACTTGACGTCCTCCGCGGTCATCTCGCCGAACCCGTCGTGGAACTGCACGCCCGAGCGGAGCTTGAACGTCCACGTGCGCAGCTCGTTCGACGGCTTCCATTCCGTCGCCAGCCCCGGCACGTACGCGAACGTCTTCGGGTCACGCATGATCAGCGGATCGTGCATGCAGTCCCACAGCGTCTTTTCCGACTGGCTGGAGCGCCAGGCAAACGGGGTCTCGATGCCCCACTGGCCGACGGCCACGACGAGCCGGTCACCGGCTCCGACGCGTGACGGCGCGAGCAACGGCGCGCCGACGAGCGCGACGGCGGCGGTCGTCCCGCCCCGCTTCAGGAACGTTCGGCGGTCGATCGATGTCGGCATCGCGATGTCCTCCGGGGCCGAAGGGTCCCCTACTGGCCCCGTAGTGTCAACCGTGCGACGATGACGCCCCGCGAAGGGGGGCACATGGCGAAGGTCGTCCTGACCGATTACGTGTGGGACTCGCTCGACGTCGAGCGCACGACGCTCGACGGCCTGGCCACGCTGGTGGCGCTCAGGACGAAGACGCCGGCCGAGTTCCTGCCCGAGGCGGCCGACTGCGACGCGCTGCTCAACACGTACGCGGGGCCGATCACCGCGGAGGTCATGAAGCAGATGCCGAGGTGCCGGATCATCGCGCGCTACGGCATCGGCGTGGACACGATCGACCTCGAGGCGGCGACGGCGGCCGGGATCATCGTCACCAACAATCCGACCTACTGCATCGACGAGGTCGCCGAGCACACGATGGCCCTGCTGCTCGCGTGCGCGCGTAAGGTTCCGTTCTACGAGCGGCACGTGCGAGGTGGGCGCTGGGAGCTGCCACCGGGCAAGCCGATGTTCCGGCTCGCCGGGCGCACGCTCGGCCTGGTCGGCTTCGGCAACATCGCGCGAGCCGTCGCCGTGCGGGCGGCCGCGTTCGGGCTGCGCATCCTCTATTACGATCCGTTCGTACAGCCCGGCCAGTTCCCGGCTCCGGGCGAGAAGCACGAGCTCGCGGCGCTGCTTCGCGAGTCCGATTTCGTGTCCGTGCACCCGCCGCTCTCGCCGGAGACGCGCGGGATGATGAACGACACCACCTTCGCCCAGATGAAGCCGACGGCGTTCCTGATCAACTGCGCCCGGGGGCCCATCGTCGACACGGCGGCGCTCGTGCGGGCGCTCGACGCCGGACGCATCGCGGGCTGCGCCCTCGACACGACCGATCCCGAACCGCTGCCCGACTCGCATCCGCTGCGCGGCCGGGACAACGTCATCCTGACGCCCCATGCGGCGTGGTACAGCGAGCAGGCGATGGTGGGACTCCAGGCCGGCGCGCCGAGTGAGGTCCGTCGCGTCCTTACCGGCCAGTGGCCAGTGAACGTCGTCAACCGGGCGGTGAAGGGGAAGAATCGGGCCGGGATCTAGGCGTTACTTCGTTTCAATCGTGTGATAGTCGCCCCGGGGATTGTCGGTCACGCCGGCGAGCCTTCTGGGCAGAGCCGTCTTCACGAGTGGCGGCGCGGGGCGATAGAAACGTAAGTCGTCGACGTTGTAGAGCCGCGTGGGGTCGAGGAGCACGAACTGCTGCCCCAGATCATCGCCGAAGAACTCCGCCACCGTGCCGGCCTCGAGATCCGCCAGGCGGCTCACCGTTTCGAATCCTCGCGAGACCACAAGAGTCCGCTTCGACGTCGTGCCGACCAGACGATGCGTGGCTGCCGGCGGCAGCTCGTCGGTCAAGACCAGCCTGGCGGTGTCCGACGGTGTGAGTCTGACCAGGACTCCCTTCTCGCCTTCGCTGATGCCGACCGGCTCGCTGAACAGCAGCACGATGTCCCCGACCGGGCTCGGTCGCAGGCGCTGGCCCTGCTGTAACGTCGCGCTGTATCCGACGGGACCGAGGAAGGTCGTGTCGACGTTGAAGCCCCTGAACACCGGGAAGCCATTGCCGTCGGGCTCGATCGCAAACAAGTAGGGCTGGCGCACCGGCTCGGACTGCTGAATCGTGATGTCCGACTGCACGAGGGCCGCGAGCGTCGGCGTGTAACGCCCCGTGATCTGCAGGCGCGTCACGCCGCTCTCCTGCGCGACCGTCACGTTTGCGAGGAACGGGGTTTCCGGAGTGTCCCCGGGAGGTGCCGGCGGCTCGACGTGAGCTCGCAACGGCAACTCGAACCACCGCGTGATGACCTGGCCGTCGAGCGGGCCATCGTGAGCCAGGGCAGTCGCGTGGCCCTGCATTCGAGTCGTGGGCGTCACGCTGTCGACTCCCAGGATCACCTCCGGTGCCGCCGTCGTCGCGACGACCTGCTGCGTGCGCACATCGACCAGCGCCAGCAAGAGCGGCGAGATGGGAAACGATACTCGCGTGAGCACTTCACCCGCTGGCTCCAGCACGCCCGTGAGCGCATTGCGCCGCTTCACGGTCACGCGTCCGTTGGCGTTGGCCGGCTCGGTGAGGATGACTTCCACCAGTGCCAGAAGGCGATCGCTGGCGTCGAGACCGATCTCGACCAGTCGCCAGAAGTAGTTCAGCCCGCCGGGATTGTTGTAGGTCGCCTTCGTGAGGAGCACCGGGAAATCGGCCGTCACCGTCCGTGCCTGATCCACGGTGCGCTCGATGGTGACTTCGGACCCAGCTGGCGCTTCGGGCCGGCCATCCGGCCGGCCCAGCGGCACGTAGTCGCCCGTGCTCGGGTCATACCCGAACGATCGCGCACCGCCTTCGAACGTCGCGAGATCCTCGGTCACGCGCACACTGCCCGCGAAGCGCACGACCGTGCCGATCGCCAGCTCGGCCGGCAGCGTCGCCTCGACCGTCTGAGCCGCGTCCACCAATCGCGCGCCGTTCGCATCGGTCGTGGTCGGCACCGTGATCGAGCCCGCCGGTCGGTTGATGCGATACGCCCTGAAGAGGTTCCGCGCGTCGGGATCGAGGCCGAGCTTGCTGCGGCCGACGAGCGTGTTGTCCACGTCGCCCCACCGAAGATCCTCGATGTCGGCCGCGAGAATCGGCAACCCGACGACGCCATCCGGTGTCCGGAGGTACCACCGGGTGCCGTCGGAGAAGATTTGCTCCACGCGCGGGCCGCCCAGCACTTTGCCGATGACCGCGCCGGGTGCCGTTTGCGCGTCGGTGCCCGGCTGCTCGTTGCCGAGCGCTCCACGGTAAACCGCGACGAACTTTTCGGCATCACCGGTTGCGGTGAACCGCGCGGAACGGACGGCTGCTCCGGGTTCTGCCGAGACGGCCACATCGGCGTCGAGCGCAACCAGCGGCGTACGGATGCCCGCGGCGTTTTCACCGTAGAGCTGGAGTGCGCCGCCGCCGAGCGCCTCCGGCGACGTATTGATCCCACTGAAGCGCACGGCATCCGTGTTCGGGTCGTCTGGATCGATGACCACGTCACCGTCCAGCCGCCCGCGGAAGAAGTAGTCCAGGAACCCGGCCGAATAACCCACGGCTCGAGGAATCAGGATGTCAGCCATCGCGTCGTAGTTGTAGGTGTTCAACGAGAACTTCGGTGATTGCCCGCTGAGCTCGAGGTGCTGGTCCCAGAGCGACCGGCTCGAGACCCTGACGTTGGGAATCGTCTGACCGGTCCGCGAGTCGACGATGTCTCGGACGAGGAAGCGCACGCGGCCGGCCGTCGGTTCGCCGCCGAGCGTCGGGATCGTGAGGTCGAAATCCTCGGTCACGTAGCCGCGAGCATCACACGCCGGGTGCGCGAGCCCACCGCACGGCCCGAAGAGGCTGAATGTTCCGAGGTTGGTCCCTGCGGAGAAAAAGTTACGGCTGGAGTATTCGGCGAGCCCCGATCCATTTGGGTTGGTCCAGTAGTCCTGATAGGCCGCGAACACCACGGTGTCGTAGCCCGTTAGCAGGAGAGCCCGGCTCGACTCGGGGCGACTACGATAGCGCTGGTTCAGCGCGCGCGTCTCCGTATACTCCTCGTACCAACTCTTTTCTCCGGCGATGAACTCTGCGAGAGCGTTCGTACAGCCGAGGTGGGGATCATTACGAGTGTGTTGCGGCTGCGCCATGTCTTGGACGATGTGGATCACTTGCCCAAGAGTTCGAAATAGCTTCACGAAGTTCCGATCTCTATCTTCACGACTACTACCCGTAAGCGAGTTGAACTGAGCAACGCGCGCATCTTGGAGCGAGAAGTGATTTTCTGAGGTGCCGGGGCCCCGTCCTTGGAACCCAAGCGCCCACTCGTTGGCCGGCAACCCGCCGACTAAGACCAAGCCCGAGCCGCCGCGTTGCACGTCAAAAAAATGATGCTTGGGGCGGTCTATTGCTTCGTCTTTCGATTGCGGATTTCGGGGGCGAGGACATCCAAAC
>QHTB01000153.1 GCA_003220615.1 Candidatus Rokuibacteriota bacterium | reverse complement strand
CACTCGGGCTCGCTGGCGATCCGCCAGGCCGTGGCCGCGGGGACGAACGTCACCTACAAGATCCTCTACAACTCGGCGGTGGCGATGACGGGCGGCCAGGATGCGGCCGGCGCGATGCCGGTGGCCGATCTCACCCGGATGCTCGAGGCCGAGGGCGCCAAGCGCATCGTCGTGATCACCGACGAGCCCGGGAAATACGGCAAGGGCGCGCGGTGGGCGAGCGGCGTCGAGGTGTGGCACCGCGACCGGCTCGACGAAGCCCAACGCCTGCTCCGCGGGATTCCCGGCGTCACCGTGCTGCTGTACGACCAGCGCTGCGCCGCCGAGAAGCGTCGTCTGCGCAAGCGCGGCAAGCTTCCCGACCCGGCCATGCGCGTGTTCATCAACGAGGCCGTGTGCGAAGGCTGCGGCGACTGCGGCGTGAAGTCGAACTGCCTGAGCGTCCAGCCGGTGGAGACCGAGTTCGGCCGCAAGACGCAGATCCACCAGTCGTCCTGCAACAAGGACTACTCCTGCCTGCGCGGCGACTGTCCGTCGTTCGTCACCGTGGTCCCTCTGGGCACGCCGAAGAAGCGGGAGCGGAAGACGTTCGCGGTCGACCAGCCGCTGCCGGAGCCGGCTCTGAAGGTGAACCGCGCGGCATCGATCTTCATGACGGGCATCGGCGGCACGGGCGTGGTCACGGTCAACCAGATTCTCGGGACCGCCGCGCTCCTCGACGGCAAGCAGGTGCGTGGTCTCGACCAGACCGGGCTCAGCCAGAAGGGCGGCCCCGTCGTTTCGCACCTGAAGATCTCCGACCGGCCCATCGACGTGGCCAACAAGGTCTCGGCCGGGGAGGCCGACTGTTATCTCGGCTTCGACATCCTCGTCGCGACGTCACCCCAGAGCCTGGACCATGCCGGCCAGGACAAGACCATCGCCGTAGTGTCGACGAGCAAGGTGCCGACCGGCGCGATGGTGACCTCGACCGACGTCCAGTTCCCGGAGACGCAAGGCCTGCTGGTCTCGATCGACCGCGTCACCCGCAAGGACGACAACGTCTACCTGGACGCGCTGGGGCTGGCCGAGACGCTCTTCGACGACCACATGGCGGCGAACCTCCTCGTGCTCGGCGCGGCCTACCAGGCCGGCGCCATCCCGGTCAGCGCGGCCGCCATCGAGGAAGCGATCGTTCTCAACGGCGTGTCGGTCCAGATGAACACGCAGGCGTTCCGGGCCGGCCGCATGCTCGTCGTCGATCCGCGGTGGGCCGCCGGTCTTCGCAAGCATCGCATCGGGGCCGTGGAGTCGACGGTCGCGTTGACCGCCGAGGCCCGCGCCATCGTCGAGAAGTCCGGTGCGACTGGCGAGCTCTGCCGCCTCATCGAGATCCGCGTCCCCGAGCTGATCGCCTACCAGGACGCCGGCTACGCGCGCGAGTACGTCGACTTCGTCAAGCGCGTGGCGGCCGCCGAGCAGGCTGCCGTGCCGGGCGAGACGCGGCTCGCCGAAGCCGTGGCGCGCTATCTCTTCAAGCTGATGGCGTACAAGGACGAGTACGAGGTCGCGCGCCTGCATCTGAAGAACGACCTGGCCGCCCAGCTCGCCGACGAGTATCCCGGCGGCGTCGAGGTCCATTACCAGCTCCACCCGCCGCTGCTGCGCGCGATGGGTTTCCAGAACAAGCTGAAGCTCGGCAAGCGCTGGTTCGACACCGCCTTTCGGGCCCTGGTCGCCATGCGACGGCTGCGCGGCACGGCACTCGATCCGTTCGGAAAGCCCAAGGTCCGTCGCGTGGAGCGCGAGCTGATTGGCGAGTACCGCACGCTGATCGAGAAGGCGCTGACCGCGCTCTCGCCCGAGAGTTACGAGCGCGCCGTGAAGCTCGCGAACCTCCCGGACGTCATTCGCGGCTACGAGGACATCAAGCTCCGCAACGTGGAGCGCTTCCGCCACGAGGTGCGGGGACTCGGGTTCTAGGCTCCGGCTCCGGCCGGGCGGTCACGCCTTCTGGATCCCTGAATGGATGGCCCAGTCGCCATCGCTCCAGAGCACTTTCTGAGTGATCGAGGCGATCCGCCAGCCCACGGCAGACCGGGCGACGTCGAAGTCGTAGAGGCAATGCGTGTCGAGCACGCGCCCCTCGCTGTCTCGTCGCCAGATCATCATCGATGTACGGCATCGGCCACGCCCGCCGTCGACGGTGATCTCGTAGTTGCCCGACAAATGGTGGGTCTGCAGACGCTCGAGGGCGGCGCGGCGCATGTCGACGAAGCGCCGTCGGGCCGTCACCTCGGGCGGCGTGCCCCGGAGGTCAGAGTAATCGGTGGCGAGCGATTCGGTCAGGCAGGCTTCGAGCGCATCCCAGGCCTTGAGATCGAACGCATTCGCAAAGCGCCCGATCAGTCGCCGGATCTCGGCCTCGTCGTCGTTCATCGTGCGCTCGGCTCACTCCGGCTCGGGACGGCCGCGCGAGCGTTTCAGGGATCCGCGCTGCTTCTTGCCCTCGATCCGGCGCTCCCGGGCCGCCGTCGAGGGCCGGGTGGCCCGACGGACCCGCGGCTCGCGCAGCGCGGCCGCGAGCAGGCGACGCACCTTCTCGCGTGCGATCTCGAGATTGCGGGACTGGTCGCGGGATTCCTGGCTCGTGACGACCAGGCGGCCGTCGGCGTCGAGGCGATTGACGGTGAGCGTGTGCAAGCGCCCCCGCGCGCGGTCACTCAGCCCCTCGATGGCGTCGAGATCGACGCGCAGGTCGATCTTCGAGGCGACCTTGTTGACGTTCTGGCCGCCGGGACCAGACGATCGAACGGCGCGCATGGTCAGCGCGCGTCCCGGCACGCGCACGGTTTCGGTCACCACGATCGGCTCGCTCACGATACGCATTCTATAATCGACGGCGTATGAACATCCGGCAGCGGCAAGCGCTGACCGCGGTGGCGCGCGGTCAGGCCGTGGCCGACCTCTACGTGCGGGGCGGCACGCTCCTGAACGTCTACACGGGCGAGGTGTATCCGGCGAACGTTGCGATCAAGGGCGAGCGCGTTGCCTACGTCGGGCGGCGCGACGACATGGTGGGGCGGCGGACGCGCGTGATCGACGCGAGCGGCCGCGTACTGTGCCCGGGCTACATCGATCCTCACGTGCATCCGGCGCATCTGATCACACCCTCGGCCATGGCCCGTCACATCGTGCCGCTGGGCACGACGACGGTCTTCGCCGACACGCTCCAGTTCTGGGAGCTGGGCGGTCTGCGCGCCTTTCGCGTCGCCGCCGACGCGCTGACGCGGTCTCCGTTGCGCTTCTACTGGATGATCCGTCCGCACGCGCAGTCGCGCACGCTCGACGAGCCCCGCCGCTATCCGCTCGGCGATCTCGCCCGGGCCATGACGCATCCCCGCGCGGTGGCGGTGGGCGAGGTCACGCGCTGGCCCGACGCGTGGGCCGGGCGGCCCGACATGCTGAAGCGGCTCGCGCTCGCCCGTGGCCCCGGGCGCCGCGTGGAGGGCCACACGGCCGGCGCCAAGGCCGAGCGGATGGCCGCCATCGCGGCGGCCGGGTTCACGTCGGACCACGAGCCGATCACCGCGGCCCAGGTGCTCGAGCGGGCGCGCCACGGCATCAGCGTCATGCTGCGTGAGTCCTCGCTGCGGCCGGACCTGGTCGGCCTGCTCGACGCGCTGAAAGCTGCGCCCGCGCTGGTCTCGCGCCTGATGCTGACCTGCGATGGATCGATGCCGGCGTTCATCGAGGCCAATGGCTTCATGGATCACGCGGTGCGCCTGGCCCTCGACCGAGGTGTCCCGCCGATCGACGCCTACCGGATGGCCACGCTGAACGCGGCGACGTATTACGGGCTCGACGCCGATCTCGGCGCGGTCGCGCCCGGCCGATACGCCGACGTCTGCGTGCTGCGCGATCTCGCCGAGCCCCGGCCCGAGATGGTCATCGCCGGTGGCCGCGTCGCCGCCGATCGCGGCACGATGCTCGCGCGGATGCCCGAGGTGCCGTGGCAGCGGGCGTTCACCTCCGCGGAGGCCCGATTGACCGTGCGCTGGCGCGCGCGGGCGGAGGATTTCGTCTTGCCCGCCCGCGACCGGTATCCCGTCGCACGCCTGGTGAGCGCCGTCATCACGCGGCTCGAGGAACGTCCGCTCGCCCCGGGTGATTTGCACGCCGCCCTCGTCGATCGAAGGGGACGCTGGGTGGCGCCGGCGGTCGTGGCGGGTTTCGCCGACGAACGCCTCGACGGCCTGGCGGCGACGATCACGACCGACTTCAACATCGTCGTGCTCGGGCGCGACCCGGCGGCGATGGCGCGCGCGGTGAACCGCCTGCTCGACCTCCACGGCGGTATCGTCGTGGCCGGGCGCGACGGCATCGCGTTCGAGCTCGCGCTTCCGCTCGGTGGAATCATGACGCGCGGCACGCTCGGCGACGCGGCGCGCTGGGAGCACGAGTTCCGCGAGGTCGTGGTGGCGCGCGGCTATCCTCATCACGAGCCGGTCTTCACGCTCTTCTTCCTGGCCGCCGACTTCTTGCCCGACGTCCGGCTCACGCCCCGAGGCGTGTGGGACGTGAAGCGGACGCGGGTGTTGCTGCCGGCGAGGCGGCGCCGTGGGCGCTGAGGTTCGCCGCCGCGGGGCGTTGATCACGCTGGCGCTGATGATCGCGCTCGGCGGCGCTGGTGCGATCGCGGCCGCGGATAAGAAGGATCCCAGCGAGGCGGCCTTCCAGAAGGGCCGCCTCGGCGACCGGCTGTACCGGCTGTACGTACCCCGCGCGCTGGCCGTGCCGAACGATGCGCCGAGGGCGGAAGGCGCCCGGGTGCCCCTGATCGTCGCGTTGCACGGCTGCTGGCAGACACCCGAGGACTTCGCGCTCGGCACTCGCCTCAACGAGGTGGCGGAACGGCGAAACCTCGTGGTCCTCTATCCCGCTCAGGGACGACGCGACAACATCAGTCGCTGCTGGAACTGGTTCGAGCCGGCGGCCATGGCGGGGAGCGAGACGAATCAGCTCATCACGCTGATCCGGCACGTGGTCAAAGAGCAGCGCGCCGCGGATCGAGTGATCGTCCTGGGCTTCTCGGCCGGTGGCTTCATGGCCGTTAACCTCGGCTGTCACGCTCCGGCGCTGGTGCGCGGCGTCGGCGTGGCCGCCGGAGGCCCCTACCGCTGTGGCGTCGGCGTCGACGCCGGGCTTCAGTGCATGCTCGGGCAGCACGTGAACGGCGAGAAGTCGGCCACCGAGTGCCGGGGCGCCATGGGCGCCAGTTCCGCCCGCGTTCGTGCCTCGCTCTGGCACGGCAGCAACGACGTCGTCGTGAACCCCGTGAACCTCGATGCGCTCGCGTTGATGTTCGCGCGTCTGGCCGGCGTCACCGCGAGCACGGAGGATCGCCGTGAAGGTGCGGTCTATTCGCTCTATCGTGACGCCTCCGGCCGCCCCTGGCTCGAGACATGGCTGATTCCCGGGATGGGCCACGCGTGGAGTGGGGGCGACATCCGCGCGACGCACACGTACCCGTCCGGCCCGAGCGCGACTGAACGCATGCTCGACTTTCTCCTGGAGTAGGTCGAGTGCGGCAAAAACGGCGGCTCGCTCTCGCGGTGCTGCTGGCCGCGGCCGGGCTGGCCATCGCGACGTACCCGGTCCGGTCGACCTGGTGGGGCGGCTGGATCGGCGCGATCGCCGAGGCCGGCGTGGTGGGCGGCCTCGCGGACTGGTTCGCGGTGACCGCGCTGTTCCGGCGTCCGCTCGGACTTCCGATTCCTCACACCGGCCTCATCCCGCGCAACTGGGAGATGCTGGCGACGCGGGTGGGGACGATGGTCGGCGATCGCGTGCTCACCCGCGAGTATCTGGCCCAGGAGCTCTCCAAGCTCGACGTCGCCACGCTCATCGCGCGGGCCGCCGAGTGGGCGAGCCGCCGTGACCTCGAGGAGGTCACGCGCATGCTGCTGGGGTGGGTGGCTCGCGAGCTGCCGTCGACCGCGGCGAGCGAGATCGTCACGCGCCTGCAGCGGTTGCTGGTGACCCAGCCGCTGGCGCCGCTGGTCGCGGCCGGGCTCGAGCTCGCGAGAGATTACGGCTGGGTCGAGCGCGCCAGCGGGTCGCTGGCGCGCTCCCTGGCCGAGGCGCTCGAGCGCTCCGACGCCCAGGAGGCCCTCGCCGAGATGATCGACGACTTGATCGCGCGCTATCGCGAGCGCACCGCGTTCTATCCGCGGCTCGCGCTCGGCCTGGCCGATCTGCTCGGGTTCATCGACCGCCGGCGGATCGTAGCCGCGTTGCGCGCCGGTCTCGCCGAGGCGGGGCGCGACCCGGATCACCCGCTGCGCCGCCAGCTGGTCGAGAGCGTGGCCGACCTGGTCGTCCGGCTGCGGACCGATCCCGCGCTCATCGCGCGCGTCGAAGGGGTGAAGGCCGAGCTGCTCGGCAGCAGCCTGGTGGCAGAGCTGGCAGAAGAGGCGGCGACTGCCGTGCGGCAGAACTTGCTGCGCGACCTGGCCCGGCCCAAGTCCGAGGCCGTGACCTGGCTCGCCGACCGCCTCGAGCAGTGGCGCGAGGCGCTCGTCGAGGACGCCGCGCTCAGGGTCGACATCGATCACTGGGTCAAGGCGCGCGCGCTCGAGCTGCTCGACCGTTACCACGGCCGCATCGCGGCGCTGATCGAGCAGGGCGTGCGCGCGCTCGGGCCTGACGGCGCGGTCCGGCTCATCGAGGAGCACGCGGGTGACGACCTGCAGTACATCCGCGTCAACGGCACCGTGGTGGGTGGTCTCGCCGGCGGCGCGCTGTACGCCATGCATCTCGTGTTGCGATTGTTCTAGCGGGCCTCTGTTCTAGCGGGCCTCTGTTTGTGAGGGGTACTCTTTTCACGTACACTCGGCGCCATCCCGTCGTGTTCCGTCAGGAGGGCCGCATGTCACCGTCGCGCGTCGTTGCCGCAGTCAGTCTGGCCGTCGTTCTCGCCGTCATCGTCGCCGGGACTCCGGCGATCAGCCAGACACCGAAATCCGGCGGCGTCCTCAACGCCATGCAGCGCGAGGACCTGCCGCAGGGCTTCTCGATCCACGAGACGGCCACCATCTCGAGCGTGTTCCCGGCGGCGCCGTGCTTCAACAATCTCGTCATGTACGACCCGATGAAGCGGGTCGAGAGCCTGGACACGGTCATCGGTGAGCTGGCCGAGAAGTGGTCGTGGCAGGACAACTATCGCAACCTGGTGTTCTTCCTCCGCAAGGGCGTCAAGTGGCACGACGGCCAGCCGTTCAGCTCGAAGGACGTCAAGTACACGTTCGACATGATCCGCGAGGCCAAGGACGCCCAGGGCAAGCTGCGCCTCAACCCGCGCAAGGACTGGTACGCCAACGTCGACAATATCGAGGCGCCGGATCCACACACCGTCATCTTCCACCTCAAGCGGCCGCAGCCGTCGCTGCTCCTCATGCTCGCGTCCGGTTACTCGCCGGTGTATCCCGCCCACGTCGCCGCCGCCGAGATGCGCACGCGCTGTGTCGGGACCGGGCCGTTCAAGTTCAAGGAGTGGAAGCGCGGCGAGTACGTGGACCTCGTGAAGAATCCCGATTACTTCGTCAAGGGCCGGCCGTATCTCGACGGCATCCGCTACGTGGTCATCGTGGAGCGCGGGACGAAGTACGCGGCGCTCCAGGCCGGTCGTCTCGACATCACCTTCCCCGGTGAGGGGACCAAGACGATCGCCGACCAGGTGAAGGCGGCCGTGCCGCAGATGAAGATCGAGACCGTCGGCCAGACCGTCGTCGACAACCTGCTCGTCAACAACACCAAGCCGCCCTTCAACAGCGTGAAGGCGAGGCTGGCGGTCAGCCTCGCCATCGACCGGCGCGCCTACGTGAAGGCCGTCCACCAGGGCGGCGCCGCCGTCGGCGCCTCGATGCAGCCCAAGCCGTACGGCGTGTGGGGATTGATGGAGAAGGATCTCAACGCGCTGCCCGGGTACGGCAAGGCCGCCGACGACAAGGCCAAGGCCAGGAAGCTCTTCGCCGAGGCCGGCTACGGGCCGCAGAATCCGCTCAAGATCGAGATGGCCACGCGCAACATCCCGATCTACGTCGACTTCGCCTCGTTCGTGATCAACGAGCTGAAGCAGGTCGGCGTGGAGGCGACGCTGAAGCAGGTCGACACCGCCCAGTGGCATCCCCTGGCCACCCGCAAGGAGTACCAGCTCGGCGCGAACCTCACGGGAATCGGCGCCGACGATCCCGACGCCAACTTCTACGAGAACTTCGCCTGCGGGTCGCCCCGGAACTACACGGGCTATTGCGACGAGCAGGTCATGAAGATGATCGATCAGCAGTCTCAGGAGATCGACGCCAAGAAGCGGCAGCAGATGGTCTGGGACATCCAGAAGAAGCTCGAGGAAGACGGCGCCCGGCCCTCGATGAGCTGGCGGCTCGACTACGTGATGCAGTGGCCGTACGTCCGGAACTACGTCCCCCACAACAACATCTACAACTACGGCCGCATGCAGGAAGTGTGGCTCGACAAGTAACGGCGCAGCCAGGGCGGGGGCCGGCGCCCGGTCCTCGCCCCGTCGCCTGACCCGCGGAGCACGCTACGCGAACCTATATCCTCCACCGGCTCGGTATCGCGGTCCTCACGCTCCTCGGCATGTCGATCGTCATCTTCGTCCTGCTTCGCTTCGCCCCCGGCAACATCGTGGACATCCTGTTTTCGACGGGCGGCTACGTGAGCGAGTCCGACAAGGCCGCCATCATGAAGGAGCTGGGGATCGACCGGCCGATCTGGGTGCAGTACGTCGACTGGCTGCGGGAGATCCTGACCGGTGATCTCGGCAAGTCCTATCGTTACGATTTGCCCGCCTGGCAGGTGATCAAGCCGCTCATCCCGGTGACGGTGGAGCTGGCCGTGCTCTCCACGCTGATCGCGATCGCGCTCGGGGTCCCCACCGGGGTCATCAGTGCCATCAAGCAGGACTCGATGCTCGACTACGTGCTGCGCGTGATCTCGCTGGCCGGGCTGAGCATGCCCTCGTTCTGGCTCGGCATGGTGATCATCCTGGGCCTCGTCGCCTGGGTCGGGTGGATTCCTCCGGTGACGCTGGTGCCGGCCTCGGAGGATTTCAAGATCCACGCCGTCCAGTTTCTGCTCCCGGCCTTCGCCGTCGGTTATCGCTCCTCGGCGCTCATCATGCGCATCACGCGCTCGGCCATGCTCGAGGTGCTGCGCGAAGACTACGTGCGCACGGCCTGGGCCAAGGGACAGACTGGGCGCGTCGTGATCTGGCGGCACGCGCTCAAGAACGCGATCCTGCCGGTGGTCACCGTCATCGGCATCGAGTTCGCCTTCCTCATCGGGGGCCTCGTGGTCACCGAGACGGTGTTCAACCTGCCCGGCGTCGCCCGGTTCCTCGTCCAGGCCATCATCTGGCGCGACTATCCGATCGTGCAGAACCTCGTGATGTTCACCGCGATCGTGGTGATTCTGTCGAATCTGTTGGTTGACATGATGTATGGCTGGCTCGACCCGCGCGTCAAATATGCCGACTAGCAGGCCGATGAAAACGGCGCATCTGCGTCGTTGGCTCGTTGCTCCTCCCTGCGACGTACAACCTCGTACGCCTCGGTCGTCGCTCCTCGCCGCCTCGCATCTGCGCCGTTTTGCTCGGCCGCTCGCTCCGCCGCGGCGCCCGGAAGTCTGAGATGGCGACGAAGCCGGCCGTCGCCGATTCTGGCCTCGAGGTCATCACCGCGGCGCCTACCGTCATCGCGGGGGTGGGGCTCGCGACGACGATCCGCCGCTTCTGCCGCAAGAAGCCGCTGGGAGCAGCCGGGGCGTTCTTGATGCTGATCATGGTCGTCACGGCGATCTTCGCCGAGCCGCTCTCGACGTACGACCCGATCGCCACCGACGCCGCCGACACGCTGGCCCCGCCGAGCCACAATCACTGGCTGGGCAGCGATCATCTCGGCCGCGACATCTACAGCCGCATCGTCTACGGCGCGCGCGTCTCGCTGGTCGTGGGTGCGTTGTCCACGCTGCTCGGCGCCGTGCTGGGCGGGATCATCGGGCTGCTCAGCGCGTACTTCGGCGGCAAGACCGACCTGATCTCCCAGAGGCTGCTCGATATCCTGCAGGGCTTACCGCTGCTGGTGCTGGCCCTCGTGATGTCGGCGGCCCTCGGGCCGTCGGTCCAGAACGTCATCATCGCGATCTCGATCCCGATCATTCCCAGGTCGGCGCGCATCATTCGCGCCAGCGTGCTGTCGATCCGCGAGATGCAGTACATCGAGGCGGCGCGCGCGCTCGGCCTCCAGCACCTCCGCATCGCCTTCCGCCACGTGCTGCCCAACACGATCGGCCCGTTCATCGTGCTCACGACGGCGCAGCTCGGCAGCGCCATCCTCGTCGAGGCGGCGCTCTCCTTCCTCGGCCTGGGTGTTCCGGAGCCCTATCCGTCGTGGGGACGCATGCTCTCCGTGTCGGCCGCCGAGTTTGCCCAGAAGGCGCCCTGGCTCGTGCTCTTCCCCGGCATCGCCATCAGCCTCGCGGTCTTCGGATCGAACCTGCTCGGCGATGCGCTGCGCGACACGCTCGACCCTCGGCTTCGCGGGAGGTAGTCATGACCAACGACCTGTGCTGGCTGTCCGGTACCGAGCTGGCCGCGCTGATCCGGCGGAAGAAAGTCTCGCCCGTCGAGGTGGTGGACGCCATCCTCACCCGCATCGAGAAGATCAATCCGAAGATCAACGCCTACGTGACCCTCGACGCCGAAGCTGCGCGGCGCGACGCGAAGGCGGCCGAACGGGCCCTTGGTCGGAAGGGCGCGCGCCTGGGTCCGCTCCACGGCGTGCCGTTCTCGGTGAAGGATCTCGTCATCACCAAGGGCGTGCGCACGACGTTCGGCACGCCGCTCTACCGCGACAACGTGCCGACCGAAGATGCGCCGATGGTCGAGCGCCTCAAGGCCGCCGGCGGCATCATGCTCGGCAAGACCAACACGCCGACGTTTGGATGGCTGGGCGTCACCCACAACTTGCTCTTCGGCGCGACTCGCAATCCCTGGGCGCTGGACCGGTCTCCCGGCGGCTCGAGTGGCGGCGCCTCGGCGGCGGCTGCGGCGGGCCTCGGGCCGCTCCACATCGGCACCGATGGCGGTGGGTCGATCCGGATCCCGGCCTCGTTCGCCGGCATCTTCGGGTTCAAGGCGTCGTGGGGGCGCATCCCGGCTTACCCGGCAAGCGGGACGTGGAATCTCTCGCACATCGGCCCGATGACCCGCACAGTCGCCGACGCGGCGTTGATGCTGGCGGTGAGCTCGGGACCCGACGAACGCGATCCCTACTCGCTGCCGGCCCAGCGCATCGAGTGGAGCAAGATGCTGCGCGGTTCGATCAAAGGGCTTCGCGTCGGGTACACGGACAACCTCAGCGGGGACGACCCCGTCGATCCGGAAGTCCGGACGATCTGTGCCCAGGCTGCGAAAGCCTTCCGCGAGCTCGGGTGCCGCGTCGAGGACGTGAAGCCCGGCTGGCCGTCACCGAAGTCGACCTGGGAGCAGATGTTCTGCGGCGGCCTGGCGATCCGGCTCGCTCCGTCGCTCGATCGCCGCCGCGAGATCGACCCTGGCCTGTTGCCCCTGGTGGAAACGTTCCTGCGCCAGCCGCCGACCCAGTACGTCCAGGCGTGGTTCGATCGCCTCGCCTGGTGGCAGCATCCGCGCGCGCTCTTCGACCAGTACGATCTTCTGCTGACGCCGACCGTCGCGTGCCCGCCGCTTCCGATCGGCGTCGATACGGTCACCGAGATCGCCGGACGCCCCGTGTCCTTCTACGGGTGGATTCCCTTCACGTACCCGTTCAACCTCACGGGTCAGCCGGCCGCATCGGTGCCCGCTGGCTTCACGAAGAGCGGGCTGCCGGTGGGGCTTCAGATCGTCGGTCGGCGTCTCGACGACGCGACGGTGTTACGCGCCAGCGCCGCGTTCGAGCGGGCACGACCGTGGGCGGATCGCCGAGCGCCGATCGGCTGACCAGTCGTCTCGCGGCCATCGACGACGCTCGGGCCGCTGTCAGGATTCGTGGCGACCACAACTTCGGACATTGACGACGCGCGCCGCTTCATCGAGTCTGCGGACGATGTCACTCGCGGAGCTCCTCGTCGCGCTGGCGATCGTCGGTCTGCTGCTGAGCGGTGTGTTCGGCATCCTCGAGCATGGTCAACGCGTCCACGCCCTCGGTGCCGCGCGCGTGGAGAGCCAGCAGACGGCGCGCATCGCGCTGGAGCGGCTGGCGCGCGACATCCGTCACGCCGGCGAGGGGAAGGCGGGCGCCGACTTTCCCGCCGTTTCGGTGGCGGAGCCGAGCCGGATCGTCCTGCACTTCGACGTGAATGGTGATGGGCTCATCACGGCGACCGGCGAGACCGTGACCTGGCTGCTGCGCGGAAGCGTCCTGCGCCGCGACGCCGGCGGCGGCGCGCAGCCCATCATCAACGGTGTGCGCGACTTCGCGCTGGGCTATCTCGACGCCCGCGGCGCACCGACCTCCGTGCCGTCCAGCGTGCGCACCGTTGCGATCACGCTGACGACCGAACCCGATCACGTGGCGGCGGATCCGTCACGGCGGGCCGCCACGACGATGTCGACGTCGGTACGAGTGCGGAACCGCTGAGGGTTCGGCTAGAATCCCCGCGTGCCGTTCCCCGCACGCGTCGTCGCCGCCACCGCGTTGCTCGCCATCACGGCGTGCGAGACGGTGCCCCTGACCGGGCGCAGCCAGCTCATCCTCCTGCCCGAAGGCACCGAGGTGCAGATGGGCCTCAGCGCGTATCGCGAGGTGCTGAGCAAGGGCAAAGTGTCGCAAGACCCCGTGCTGAACACACAGGTGACGCGCGTGGGCCGCCGCATCGCCGACGCGACGGGCAAGAACTATCAGTGGGAATTCAAAGTCCTCGAGGACAGGCAGGCGAATGCCTTCTGTTTGCCCGGCGGCAAGGTCGCCGTCTACACGGGAATCTTGCCGATCACGCAGGATGATGCGGGACTCGCCGCCGTCCTCGGCCACGAGGTCGCGCACGCGATCGCCCGGCACGGTGGCGAGCGCGTGAGTCAAACATTGCTCGTGCAGTCCACGCTCGCGGCGACGCAGGTCGCGCTCTCGCGCAACGATCCGCAAACGGTCAAGGTCGTCACGTCGCTGCTCGGCGCCGGCGCGACGGTCGGTGTCCTGCTTCCGTGGAGTCGCGCGCAGGAGTCGGAAGCGGACCACCTGGGACTCATCTTCATGGCCAAGGCGGGCTACCACCCCTCGGCGTCCCGCGACCTCTGGGTACGCATGGCGCAGGCTGCGCGCGGTCAGGGCCGTCCGCCCGAGTTCCTCTCGACCCATCCCGCGGCCGAGACCAGGATCCGCCAGATCGAGGGCTGGATCCCCGAAGCCCTCCAGTACTACCAACCCCGGTAGCCGGGGCCCAACCGGCGGCGTGCCGGGTGGGGGGCCACCCCCACACCTAGCCAGGGCCGGTGATCAGAATCCCCTTAGAAAATCGTCGGTTTTTCCCTTGACAGGTCTTTTTCACAATTGTAATGTCGCCACTGAAGTGGGGCAAAGTGGGATGAAGTGGACCATGGTCCCAAAAAAGGCTCTCCGGGATGGGTCATGTTCAGAGGGCGGTACCAGCACACGGTCGATCCGAAGGGGCGCCTGAGCATCCCGGCGAAGTTCCGGGACGTGCTCGCGGGGTACGAGGGCCCACTGGTCGTCGTCCCCAACGAGATCGCCCTGGAGGTCTACCCATTCCAGGAGTGGGAGCGGCAGGAGCGGCGGATCAGCGAGCAGTCCCAGTTCAACGCCGAGGTGCGCAAGATCGGCCGACTCTACATCTCCCGGGCGAAGGAGGTGGAGCTCGACGGCGCCGGCCGGATCCTCTTGCCGCCGGACAGTCGCCAGCACGCGGGGCTCGTCAAGGACGTGACGCTCGTCGGTCCGGGTCGCCCGTTCTTCGAGGTCTGGGACCGGCCCCGGTTCGAGGAATACGAGCGGTCGAACGGCGAGGGGCTCCCGTCGCTGTTCGAGCGGTTGGCGCAGCTCGGAGTGTAGCGGTTCACGTTTCTGTCCTCGTCGACGAGGTCGTGTTCTTGCTGCGGCCGCGGCGCGAGGGATGGGTGATCGACGGGACAGTGGGCATGGGTGGTCATGCGGCGGCTCTGCTGGAAACGGCGCCTGCGAGCGTGCGTCTGCTCGGCCTCGACGTGGATCCCGAGGCGCTCGAGCGGTCGCGCGCCCGGCTCGCTGGCTTCGGTGACCGCGTGACGCTGGCCCACGCGAGCTTCCGTGACGTCGCCGCGACCGCCGCCGCCCACGAGATCACTCGCGCCGAGAGCATCCTGCTCGACCTCGGCGTGTCGTCCGAGCAACTCGAAGCATCAGGGCGCGGGTTCTCGTTTCAGGCGGACGAGCCGCTCGACATGCGCCTCGACCCGACGACGGGGCCGCCCGCGACGGCGCTGCTCGATCGGCTGCCCGAGCCCGAGCTGACCCGTGTCCTCACGGAGTACGGCGACGAGCGGCAGGCGCGGCGGATCGCCCGGGCCATCGTGCGGCGGCGGCCGCTGCGCACGACGACCGATCTCGTCGCCGCCGTGAAGAGCGCCGTGCCCCGCGGGGCGTGGCCGAAGCGCCTTCACGTCGCGACCCGCACCTTCCAGGCCATCCGCATGGCCGTCAACGACGAGCCGGGCGCGCTCCGTCAGGCGCTTCCCCAGGCGGCGAGCCTCCTGGCTCCCGGCGGCCGGCTCGGCGTGATCGCGTTTCATTCGGGTGAAGACCGCATCGTGAAGCAGACGTTCCGTGGGCTCTCTCGAGCCGAGTATGCCGAGATCGAGCCGTCGCCTCGGATGCCCACCGACGACGAGGTGCGGGCCAATCCCCGCTCCAGGAGCGCGAAGCTGCGAGTGCTGGAGCGGATTCAGTGAGAGAGACACAGCAACTGCATCGAGAGCGGGATCCCCGTGTGCGGCGCTCGGTCGTGCTCACCCTGGCCGGTGCGTTCCTCCTCGTTCTGGGTGGCCTCGCGGTCGTCGGGTTGCGCGTCCAGCAGGTCCATCTCGGCTACCAGCTCGACACGTTGCGGGTCGAGCGGGCCCGCCTGGAGATGCTTCTCCGCGAGCTCGAGGTCGAGGTGGCGACGCTGCGATCGCCGGCCCGGGTCGAGATGCGAGCCCGTCAGCTCGGCCTCACCGTGCCGACGCACCAGCAGATCCGCGTCGCCCGCGAGTTCGTCGCGGGTGGCAGCGGACAGGCCGCAGCCGACGGGGGACGGGTCACAGCGAGCCTCCCGATGTCCTGGGGTTTCATGAGGTCGCCACTCGAGCCGTGAGAGTCACCGGGCTGCGCACGCGCGTCCTGCTCCTGGCGGCGGCCCTCGTCGTCGCCTTCGGCGGCGTGACAGCGCGGCTGGGTCAGCTCCAGATCGTCCGCTATCGCGAGCTGTCCGGCCTGGCCGAGCGACAGTACTCGAGATCCGTCGCGCTCCAGGCCCAGCGCGGACCGATCGTCGACCGGAACGGCGCGCCGCTGGCCGCGTCCAGCCCGGCCGAGTCGCTGTTTGCCCAGCCCCGAGCCGTCGGCGATCCCGTCCGGGTCGCCGTACGACTGGCGCCCATCGTGAAGGTGGCCGAGGAGGAGTTGCACGCGGCGCTGGTGAGCGAGCGCCCGTTCGTGTGGCTCAAGCGCCGCCTGCCGCCCGCCGTGGCCGCGAGCGTGCGCGAGCTGCGCGAGCCGGGCCTGTCCCTCGTGCCGGAGCCGCTTCGGCTCTATCCGAACCGAGAACTGGCGGCCCACATCGTCGGTTTCGAGGGTACCGACGGTGGCCTCGAGGGGATCGAGCGCGCCTGGAACGACACGCTGGCGGGGACGCCGGGCAAGGCCGTGGTCGGGCGCGACGCGCTCGGGCGAGAGATCGAGATGCAGCGGGTGCTGCAGACTCCGGCGGCGGGTCAGGGCGTGATGCTGACGCTCGACGCTCACATCCAGTACGTCGCCGAGCGGGAGATCGACGCGGCGTTTCGTCGTACGAGCGCTCGGGCGGCGATGGCCGTCGTCATGGAGCCGCGGACGGGCGACGTGCTCGCCGTCGCCATCCGGCCGACGTTCAACCCGAACACGTTCCTCGACGTGCCGTCACGAGATTACTGGCGCAACCGGGCGGTCACCGATCCGTTCGAGCCGGGTTCGACCTTCAAGGTGATCCTGGCCGCGGCGGCGCTCGAGGAGGGGGTCGTCAGGCCGGACGACCGGTTCTTCGGCGAGAACGGCGCGATCACCATCGCCCGGACGACGATCCACGACTGGAAGAAATACGGCTGGCTGACGTTCAGCGAGGTGCTCCAGAACTCATCGAACGTCGGATCGATCAAGGTCGGCCTGGCGCTCGGCGCCGAGCGCTACTACCGCTACATGACGGCGTTCGGGTTCGGTCGGCCGACGGGGCTGGGCCTGCCCGGCGAGAGCCGGGGTCAGCTTCGTGAGCCACCCCGGTGGTCGACGCTGTCGCTGCCTACCCTGTCGCTCGGCCAGGAGGTGTCGGTCACCGCGCTGCAGATGGTGACCGCGTTCAGCGCGGTGGCCAACGGCGGAACGATGATGCGTCCGCGCCTGGTGAAGTCCGTCTTCAACGCTCAGGGCCGCGAGACGCGCCGCTTCGAGCCCGAGGCCGTGCGCCAGGTGATCGCGCCCGAAACGGCGCGCACGCTGACTCGCATCCTGATCAGCGTCGTGGAGGCCGGCACCGGTCACAACGCGGCAATTCCCGGTTACGCGGTCGCTGGCAAGACGGGCACGGCCCAGAAGCTCGACCCCGCCACGCACCGTTATTCCCGGGCGCCCGGCGTCCTGTCGTTCGTGGGATTCGCTCCGGCCGACGACCCGCGCTTCGTGATGCTCGTCATGCTCGACGAGCCGAAGAATGAGAAGTGGGGGAGCGAAGCGGCCGCCCCGATCTTCTCGGCGATCGGTCGCGAGGTGCTGCGCTACCTCGACGTGCCGCCTCAGGACACGCCGCCCCTCCAGATCGTCAGCGGCCCGGGTCCTGAGCGGGTGGCCCCGCGGGTGCGCCTGGTGTCGAGCTCGGACTCGGACCCCGAGGGCGATGGCGTCGCCGCCATCATGCCCGACCTGCGGGGCCGGCCGCTGCGCCAGGCGCTCTCGATGCTGGCGCCTCTCGGCGTGCGCGTCGAAGTGAGCGGCCACGGCAGCGTGGTGAAGCAGACACCGTTACCCGGCTCGGCCCTGGCTCCCGGCGTCACTGCGCGGCTCGTGCTGACGCCGTCCTCGCGTGCACTTCAGCGCGGCGAGGCCAATCCATGACACAGTGGCTGTGCGAGGTGAGTCGCGCTCGGGCGGCGAGCCGAGCGGTGAAATGGTCGTGGTTCTGCGGGTCCGACGCGAGCGGTGAGATGGCCGGCGATCGCGACGGTGAAGGGCGTCGAGAAGCGACATGGCTAAACGGTCGATGCCGGTGAGCGAGCTCGTGGCCGCGCTGGGCGAGACGCGGATGATCGGCGCGCCGCCCGCGGCGATCGGCGGCATCGCGGCCGATTCTCGAAAGGTCGCGCCCGGCGACTGCTTCGTGGCCGTTCCCGGCTTCAAGCAGGATGCGCGACGGTTCGTTCCCGAAGCGATCGCCCGGGGCGCTGCGGTGATCGTGACCGAGGGACCGCCGGTCGGGGACGTGGACGTGGCGCAGATCATCGTCCCGTCGGCGCGGTTGGCGCTGGCCCGAGCCGCGGACGCGTACTACGGCCATCCGTCGGGGCAGCTCACCGTCGTCGGGATCACTGGCACGAATGGCAAGACGACCACGTCCTATCTCGTGGAAGCGCTTTTGCAGTCGCGAGGGTTACGGACGGGCGTCATCGGCACCATCCAGTACCGGATCGGCGCCGAAACGCTGCCTGCCGGCCAGACTACCCCCGAGGCGCTCGAGCTTCAGTCAATGCTGGCACGCATGTACGCTGACGGGGTCCGGGCGGTCGCGATGGAGGTCTCCTCGCACGCGCTGGCGCTTGCCCGCGTCGAGGGATTGACGTTCGACGTCGCCGTGTTCACCAACTTGACACAGGATCATCTCGATTTTCATGGCACGCTCGATGAGTACCGTCGGGCGAAGCGTCGTCTGTTCGAGCTGCTCGCTCAGTCGCCGAAGTCCGGACGCACCGCGGTCGTGAATGCTGACGATCCTTCCGGGGCCGAGATGGTGAGGGGTCTTGATGTCCCAACGCTCTCGTTCGGCCTGGGAGCCAGCGCTCGGATCCGTGCCGTCGAGCACGCGTCCACGCTTCAAGGCATCCGGTTGCACGCGCGCACGCCACGCGGCGATCTCCACCTCACGTCGCCGCTGATCGGTGAGCACAACGTGATGAACCTCCTCGGGGCCGTCGGGGTGGGGCTGGCCCTCGATCTCGAGCCGGCCGCCATCGCCCGGGCGCTCGGCGCCGTCGGCGCCGTGCCCGGGCGTTTCGAGCAAGTGCGCGCTGGCCAGCCGTTCCTGGTCGTCGTCGACTACGCGCATACGCCCGACGCGCTCGAGCGCGTGCTGGCGACCGCGCGCAAGCTGACCCGCGGCCGGCTCGGCGTCGTCTTCGGCTGCGGCGGCGATCGCGATCGCGGCAAGCGGCCGATCATGGGTGAGATCGCGGCGCGCCTGGCCGATCGCGTGTGGGTCACGTCGGACAATCCGCGCTCGGAACGGCCGGACGCCATCATCGACGAGATCCTGGTGGGCGTGAAGCGGGGCGGCGGCGACGGTCGCCACGTCCGTGAGGTCGAGCGGCGTGCCGCGATCGGCGCGGCGCTCGACTGGGCGCGCTCGGGCGACACCGTCGTGATCGCCGGCAAGGGGCACGAGACGTACCAGATCATCGGCGCCGAGGTGCTGCCGTTCGACGACCGCGAGGTCGCGCGCCAGCTCTTACAGCGGGCGGCGAGCTGACGATGGCGACCTTCACCGTCCAGGATCTCGTACGCGCCACCCAGGGGGCGCTCGTCGTCGGCGATCTCGCCGTGCCGGTCAGTGGCATCGCCATCGACTCACGGGCGCTGGGGGTCGGTGAGGCCTTCTTCGCCATCCAGGGTCATCGGCTCGACGGCCACGACTTCGTGGCCGAGGCGGCGAGTCGCGGGGCCTCGTGCCTGGTCGTACACCACGTGCCCGATCCGATCCCGGCCGGGGTGCCGCTCGTGCTCGTCGAGGACACGACGCGGGCCCTCGGCCAGATCGCTGCGTACCACCGCCAGCGCTTCGCCATTCCGGTCGTCGCCGTCACCGGCTCCAACGGCAAGACCACGACGAAGGAGATGATCGCCGCGGTGCTCGGGACGCGCTGGCGAGTGCTGAAGCCGGAAGCCTCCTTCAACAACCAGTGGGGGCTGCCGCTCACGCTCCTGCGGCTGACCGCCGAGCACGAGGCACTCGTGGTGGAAATCGGCACCAATCAGAAGGGCGAGATCGCCACGCTCAGCGCCGTGGCCGCTCCGACGGTCGGCGTGGTCACCACGGTGGCGCCGGTGCACACCGAGTTCCTCGGATCGCTCGACGGCGTGCGCGAGGAGAAGGCGGCGCTCGTGCGATCACTCGCCGCCGACGCGGCGGCGGTGCTGAATGCCGACGACGCCCGCGTCGCCGGCATGGCGCGGGACACCGCGGCCCGGGTGGTCACCTACGGGAGACAGGCGAGCGCGGCGGTCCGTGCCGTCGGTGAGCCGATCGAGGACACGTCAGGCGTGCGCTTCGAGCTGGAGGCTGCCGGCGAACGCCGGCAGGTGGCGTTGGGATTCTCGGGCCGCCACAACGTGGGCAACGCGCTCGCGGCCGCGGCGACCGGCGTCGTGCTGGGTTTCAGCCTGGACGAGATCGTGCGCGGCTTGCTATCGGCGCGGCCGGTGAAGGGCCGCTGTGTGTGGCGCGACGCCGGGCCCGTACGGATCCTCGACGACACCTACAACGCCAATCCGGCGTCGGTGCGCGCAGCGCTCGAGACCGCGGCAGTGGCCCGCAACGGCCGCCGGCTCGTCGTCGTCCTCGCCGACATGCTGGAGCTGGGCGACGTCACCGATGCCGCCCACCGCGAGGTGGGACGGCAGGTGGTGGCGAGCGGCGCCGCCGAGTTCGTCGCGCTCGGCCGTCACATGCTGCAGGCCGTGCAGGTGGCTCGCGAGGAGGGGTTGCCCGAGGCCTGGCACGGTATGACGTTCGAGGACACGGTCGCCCACCTGCTCAAGCGTGTCACCCCCGGCGACGTCGTTCTCGTCAAAGGCTCGCGCGGCATGAAGATGGAGCGCGTCGCGGACGCGCTGGTCGCGCGACTCACCCGGCCGGAACACAGATGAGCGTAACGGATGCTTTACCACCTGCTCGTGCCACTGGCCAAAGATCACATCCTCTTCAACGTCTTCCGGTACCTGACGTTCCGCTCCGTCATGGCCCTGATCTCGGCGCTGGTGATCTCGCTGCTGATCGGGCCTCCGCTCATCCAGAAGCTGAAGGAGTGGCAGCACGGGGGCGAGACGATTCGAGAGGACACGCCGGAGCGTCACCGCTCGAAGAAGGGCACGCCGACGATGGGCGGGCTCGTCATTCTGGCTGCGCTGATCGGCTCGACGCTCCTGTGGGCCAATCTCCGCAACCGTTACGTCTGGGTGGTGGTGCTGGCGACGGCGGGATTCGGCCTGATCGGATTCTGGGACGACGCGCGCAAGGTCAAGAAGCGCAAGGGCCTCACCGCGCGGACGAAGTTCCTGATGCAGCTCCTGCTCGCGCTCGGCGTGCTCCAGATCATCCTCTGGCAGCCCGCGGCCAACGGCTGGACGCCGGTGCTGCCCATCCCGTTCCTCAAGGGCTGGGTGCTGGATCTCGGCTGGTGGTGGATTCCCGTCGCGACCCTGGTGATCGTGGGCGCCTCGAACGCGGTGAACCTCACCGACGGCCTCGACGGGCTCGCCATCGGCCCCATCATCATGGCCGGCGGCGCTTTTGCGGTGATCGCGTACTTGACCGGCAACTTCCGGGCGGCCGACTACTTGAGGATCACCAACGTCAAGGGCGCGGGAGAGGTCACGGTCTTCTGCGGGGCGCTCATCGGAGCCGCCATCGGCTTTCTCTGGTTCAACTGCCATCCGGCGCAGGTCTTCATGGGCGACGTCGGCTCGCTGGCGCTGGGTGGCGCCATCGGCACGCTGGCGGTGGTGACCAAGGCCGAGCTGCTGCTGCCGCTCATCGGCGGGCTCTACGTGGTCGAGGCGGTGTCGGTCATCATCCAGGTGGCGTCCTTCAAGCTCACCGGACGACGGGTCTTTCGCATGGCGCCGCTCCATCACCACTACGAGCTGGAGGGCTGGGCCGAGCCCAAGATCGTGGTGCGCTTCTGGATCGTCTCGTTCGCGCTGGCGCTGCTCGCGCTCAGCACCTTGAAGTTGCGATGAGCAACGCTGCGATGACCGCCAGCGTGAGGCGAGCGGCGTGAGCCCACTGAAGGACGCGGACGTCGTGGCGCGGGGACGTGCGTATCTGGAGAGCCTCGCCGGCCGGCGGGTCGCCGTCGTTGGTCTCGGCAAGAGCGGCCTGGCCGCCGCGCGCCTGCTCCAGACCGCCGGCGCGCGTGTGATCGCCAGCGATCAGAAGACGCTCGCTGCGCTCGGCGCTGATGCACGCGGGCTCTTGGCGCTCGGCGTGACCCTCCTGGTGGGCGGCAGCCACCCGGAAGTGACGCAGGGTGCCGACCTGGTCGTCCTGAGCCCGGGGATTCCGCTCGATTCGCCCCTGGTGGTGCCGGCCCGAGCGGAGGGCATCCCGATCATCGGTGAGCTGGAGCTGGGCTGGCGCGCGATGGAGGCGGACACCATCGCGATCACCGGGACCAACGGCAAGACGACGACCACCGCGCTCACGGGCGCGCTGCTCGCCGAGCAGGCCCGTCCAGTGCTCGTGGGCGGCAACATCGGCGTGCCGCTCGCGGCTCACGCGCTCACGTTCGGTGCCGACGGCCTCGTCGTGTGTGAGGTGTCGAGCTTCCAGCTCGAAACGACCGAGGCCTTCCACCCGCGCGTGGCCGCGGTGCTCAACGTGACGCCGGACCATCTCGATCGACACGGCAGCTTCGCGGCGTACCTGGACGCCAAGGCGCGAATCTTCCTGAACCAGACGTCGGCCGATTGCGCGGTGCTCAACGCCGACGACGAGGCGGCGGCGGGCCTGGCGGGGCGCACGAGGGCCCGCGTCGTGCTGTTCAGCCGGCGCCGCGAGCTCGAGCATGGGGTCTTCGTGCACGGCGACTGGGTGGCAGCGAAGCTCAATGGCCACGTCGAGCGCATCTGCCCCCTCGGCGAGATCTTCCTGCGCGGGGCGCACAACGTCGAGAACGTACTGGCCGCCACGGCCTGCGCGTTGTGGACCGGCATCGCGCCCGAGGCCATTCGCCGCGGCATCACGCGCTTCCGCGGGGTGTCCCATCGCATCGAGTTCGTCCGAGATCTCAAGGGCGTGCATTACTACAACGACTCCAAGGGCACCAACGTCGCCTCCACGATCAAGGCGCTCGAGAGCTTCAGCGAACGGATCGTTCTGATCGCCGGCGGCATCGGCAAGGGCCAGGACTTCACGGCGCTGGCTGACGCCGCTCGCGGTCGGGTGCTCCACGCGGTGGTCATCGGCCAGGACGGAGGCAAGATCGGTAGCGCGCTGGCCCGGGCGGGCATCCCGGTGACCGAGAGCGTGTCGCTCGAGGGCGCGTTACATGCCGCCCGCAACGCGGCCCGGCCCGGCGACGTGGTGCTGCTCTCGCCGGCATGCGCCTCGTTCGACATGTTCGACAACTTCGAACATCGCGGGGATGTCTTCCGCGGCCTCGTGCAGGGGCTTGCCTGATGCGGCTCCGATCAGTGTCGGCCCACTTCGTTCTCGGATTCACGCAGGCTCGCCTCGCGCCGAGGCGGCGCTGCGGGCTCGCACAACCACACCGATCCTCACGTACGATCGTCGAACCTCTGAAGTGTCGCCTCGTCGCTCGGCGCGCCTCAGCTCCTACGGCCACGTACGCTGCGGTCGGCTCCTCCCTCGGGCCTCGTGGTGCTCGCTGCTCGGAGCCGCGCTGATATGCCGCGCAAGCTCCGGCCGGACATGTGGATCTTCGGCGCCGTCGTGCTCCTCCTGTCGGCCGGCGTCGTGATGGTCTACTCGGCGAGCGCCATCGTGGCGGCCGATCGCTTCCACGATCCCTACCTGTTCCTCAAGAAGCAGCTCGTCTGGGCGCTGCTGGGTGCGGGGTGTCTGCTCGTCGCGCTTCGCATCGACTACCGGCGCCTGGAGCGCCTCGGCTGGCCGGTCCTGCTCGCCGCCGGCGTGCTCCTCGTCCTCGTGCTCGTGCCGCCGCTGGCTCAGCCCATCAACGGCACGCGACGTTGGCTGCGTCTGGGGCCGGTCTCGTTCCAGCCGGCCGAGCTCGCGAAGCTGGCGCTGGTCATCTACCTGGCCGGCTACCTCGCGCAGAAGCGCGCCGAGATCGAGGACTTCCGCCGCGGGTTGCTCCAGCCGCTGGCGATCGCCGTGGCGCTGGCCGTGCTGATCCTGGCCCAACCCGACCTCGGCAACTGCCTCACGCTGGTCGCGGTGACGTTTGCGCTGCTCTATCTCGCCGGGAGCCCGGTGCGCTACCTGGGCTTCATCGTCGGCGCGGCGCTGCCGTTCCTCGCACTCGCGATCTGGCTCGCGCCCTATCGGCTGCGACGCATCACGACGTTCCTCGACCCGTGGAGCGATCCGCGCGGCAGCGGATTTCAGATCATCCAGTCGTGGCTGGCGCTGGGCAGCGGCGGCCTCCTCGGCCGCGGCATCGGCGAGTCGAAGCAGAAGCTCTTCTACCTGCCGGAGGCGCACACGGACTTCATCTTCGCCGTCATCGGTGAGGAGCTCGGGTTCGTCGGCGCCCTGGCGATCATCGCGCTCTTCGCCGTCCTCGTGTGGCGGGGCCTGCGCGTGGGGCTGCGCGCCCCCGATCCCTTCGGCGCCTACCTGGCGCTCGGCATCACCGTGCTCATCGCGACCCAGACGCTCGTCAATCTCGGCGTCGTGACCGGCGCCCTGCCGACCAAGGGGTTGCCGTTGCCCTTCATCTCGTTCGGAGGCTCGGCTCTGCTCGTCACGATGGCGGGCACGGGCGTCCTCCTCAACATCTCCCAGCACGCCCATGTTTAAGCGCTATCAGCAGATCCACTTCGTCGGCATCGGCGGCATCGGGATGTCGGGCATCGCCGAGATCCTGGCCAACCTGGGCTACCGCGTGACCGGCTCGGATCTGAAGCGCAACGAGGCGATCGAACGCCTCGAGCGGCTGGGCGTCAAGGTGTTCTCGGGGCACGAGGCCGGCCACGTGGAGGGCGCCCACGTCGTCGTCTATTCGTCCGCCGTGGCCGCCGACAACGTGGAAGTCCAGGCCGCTCGCCATCGCGCCATCCCGGCCATTCGGCGCGCGGAGATGCTGGCCGAGCTGATGCGACTCAAGTACGGCATTGCCGTTGCCGGCACGCACGGAAAGACGACGACGACGTCGATGGTCGGAGCAGTCCTCGCCGAGGGCCGCCACGATCCGACCATCATCGTCGGCGGCCGCGTGTCGAGCCTCGGAAGCAACGCCCGGCTCGGTCAAGGCGACTTCCTCGTCGCCGAGGCCGACGAGTCGGACGGCTCGTTCCTCACCCTCACGCCGACCATCGCCGTGGTCACGACGATCGACGCCGAGCACCTCGACCACTGGGGCACGCTCGACGCGATCCGCGAGGGCTTCCTGGCCTTCGTCAACAAGGTGCCGTTCTACGGCTCGGCGGTGCTGTGCCTCGACCAGCCGGACATCCAGATGCTGATCCCGCGCCTCGAGAAGCGCCTCATCACGTACGGCCTGGCGTCGAGCGCGGATCTGGTGGCCCGGCGCGTCCACCTGTCGGGGCTGACCAGCCGCTTCGACGTCGTCCATCGCGGGACCCGGCTCGGTGAGTGTACGTTGCAGATTCCCGGCCGCCACAACGTCCTCAATGCCCTCGCCGCCATCGGCGTCGGGCTCGATCTCGAGATTCCGTTCGACGCGATCCAGAAGGCGCTGGCCGGTTTCACCGGCGTGCAGCGCCGCTTCCAGGTACGCGGTCAGGCGGGCGGCGTGACCGTCGTCGACGATTACGGTCACCATCCCGCCGAGGTCCGCGCGACGCTGGCCGCCGCCAAGGCTGGCTTCGAGAGTCGGCTCGTCACCGTATTTCAGCCGCATCGGTATTCGCGCACTCATCACCTGCGCCAGGAGTTCCTCACCGCCTTCAACCAGGCCGACGTCCTCGTCGTCCTGGACATCTACGCGGCGGGTGAGAAGCCGATCCCCGGCGTCAGCGCCGAGGAACTGGCCGGGGCGATCCGCGCCCACGGCCACCGCGACGTGACGTACGTCGGCGGCGGCCGCGCGCGGGCGGTGGAGCACCTGATCAACATCACGCGGCCCGGAGACCTGGTGCTGACGCTCGGCGCCGGGGACGTGGGCCAGATCGGTCCGGATCTCTTGCTCCGACTCGAGGCCGGCTCCTGCGGAGGGAGGACGACATGCTAGGAGAAATTCGGGGGGAAGTCCGGTTCAAGGAGCCCCTGAGCTTTCATACCTCGTTACGTATCGGTGGCTCGTCCGACATCTTCGTCGTGCCGCAAGACGTGGACGACATCCGTCACGCGCTCCTCTTCGCCGAGCGTGAGCAGCTTCCGGTCGTCGTCATCGGCGGCGGCAACAACCTGCTCGTGCGCGACCGCGGCGTGCGCGGCGTCGTGCTCAAGCTCGAAGGCTGCCTCGGGCGCTCCGAGTTCAACGGCGAGGAGGCCGTGGCCGGGGCCGGGGCCAGCCTCTCCGCGCTCATCCGCGAGGGGGCCGCGCTCAACCTGGGCGGCCTCGAGTGTCTGGTCGGGATTCCGGCGACGATCGGCGGCGCGCTGGCGATGAACGCCGGCACGCCCGACGGTTGCATCGGCGACTTCGTCAGTGCGGCCTACTTCCTCTATCCCGACGGCACGCTGGGCGAGTTCAAGCCCAACGCGGGCGCCTTCACGTATCGCGCGTTCCACTTCCCGGCGGGTACCGTGCTGATCGGCTGCCGGCTGCGTCTGCACCGCCGGCCGCTGAGCGAGATCCAGAAAGACATCAAGCAGCGGCTCAAGCAGAAGAAGTCGAGCCAGCCGCTGGCGCTGGCCTCGGCCGGATGCGTCTGGAAGAACCCGTCGGGCGAGACCGCGGCGCGAATGATCGAGAAGGTCGGCCTCAAGGGCAAGCGCTTCAACGGCGCCGAGATCTCGGCCAAGCACGCCAACTTCATCGTCAATCGCGGTGGGGCCACGGCCGCCGACGTCCAGGCCCTGATGGAGCTCACCCGGGAGCGCGTCCAGGCGCACTACGGGATCGTGCTGGAGAACGAGATCCGGATCATCGGTGAGTAACGGGCTGCTGTCGCCCCGAGGGCAGCCGTCGTGGCTGGGTGACGTGGGCGAGCGCTCGGCGCTCATCGCGCGCCAGAAGGTCGGCCGCGCCGCCGCTCGGTCGGCTGGCGCCGCCCGGACGCGGGCCCGACGGTCGGCAACACGGCGGTGGCTGGCGATCGCGGTCATCGTCGTCGCTGGTGGGTGTGGCGTCGCCGGTGGGGTGCGCTGGCTCCTCACGGCGCCGCGATTCGCCATCGCCGGCGTCGAGGTGCGCGGCGTGTCGCGGGTGTCGGCCGAGCGCGTGGTCGAGGCCGCCGGGATTCCCGCCCGCGCCAACATCTTCCGCATCGACCCGGCCACCGTCACCGCACGCCTGCAGACCGTGCCCGAGATCCTGCGCGCCGACGTCATCCGCGAGCTGCCCAACCGGGTGACGATCCTCGTCGAGGAGCGACGACCCTTCACGCTCGTGTCGAACGGCACGCTGCACTGGCTCGACGAAGAAGGGCGATTGCTCGGCGAAGAACCGCACGCCGTCGCTCCGAACGTTCCGGTGATCAGCGGCCTGAGCGAGGCCGAGCTGGCCGCGCTTCGCACCGAGCCGGGGCCGAAGGCGCGCGCGGCGCTCACGCTCATCCGCTCGCTCTTGCGGTCGGGCAGCGCGCTCGTCGGCGAGATCTCCGAGATCGACATGAGCGGCCGCGAGGGCCCGGTCCTCTACACCGTCGATGGCATCGAGGTCCGGCTGGGCGCCGAGGAATGGGAGGAACGGTTGGCGCGGCTCGCCGGCGTGCTCGCGCAAATCGGGCGCACGGGCGAGGGTGTCACCACGATCGATCTTCGCTTCCGCGACCAGGTCGTCCTGAGGAAGGGAGGCCAGGGATAGCTCGCAAGGGACTCAAGGAGTACGTCGTCGGGCTCGACGTCGGCACGACGAAGATCTGCGCGGTCATCGCCGAGCCGAACGCCAGCGGCAGCATCGACGTGGTGGGAGTCGGCACGGCGCCGTCCCGTGGCTTGCGCAAGGGGGTCGTCGTGAACATCGACGCGACCGTGGAGGCGATCCGCCAGGCCGTGGGCGAGGCCGAGCAGATGGCCGGGGTCGAAGTGTCGGGCGTGTACGCGGGCATCGCCGGCGGCCACATCCGGGGCGTCAACAGCCGCGGCGTCGTCGCCGTCGGCAACAAGGACCGCGAAGTCTCGGTGGTCGACGTCCAGCGCGCCATCGACGCCGCGCGGGCCATCAACCTGCCTCAGGACCGCGAGATCATCCACGTGCTCCCGCAGACGTTCGTCGTCGACGAGCAGGACGGCATCCGCGAGCCCGTCGGGATGACGGGGGTGCGGCTCGAGGTCGAGGTGCACATCGTCACTGGCGCGATCACCTCGGTGCACAACGTGGTGCGCTCGGTCAACCGCGCCGGCCTGACGGTGTACGACATCGTGCTGGAGCCGTTCGCCTCGGCCGAAGCCGTGCTCTATTCCGACGAGCGTGAGCTGGGCGTGGTCCTTCTCGACATCGGTGGCGGGACCACCGACGTCGGGCTCTTCCGGGACGGCGCCATCTGGCACACGGCGATCCTGCCCGTCGGCGGCGACCACATCACCAACGACATCGCGGTGGGCCTGCGCACGCCGGCTGCCGAGGCCGAGGATCTCAAGCGGCGCTACGGGTGCGCGCTGACCACGCTCATCTCGGGCGGCGAGATGATTGACGTCCCGTCGGTGGGCGGCCGCAAGCCCCGACCGCTCTCGCGCCAGATCCTGTCCGAGATCATTCAGCCGCGGGTGGAGGAGATCTTCACGCTCGTCGCGCGCGAGCTGACGAAGGCGGGGTTCCAGGACGCGGCCACCGCGGGCGTCGTCGTGACCGGCGGCACCTCCATCATGGAAGGCATTCCCGAGCTGGCCGAAGCCGTGTTCGATCTTCCCGTTCGCCGCGGCCTGCCCGAGACCGTCGGCGGACTCGCCGACATCGTGAAGAGCCCGATCTACGCCACCGCGGTCGGTCTTGCGCTCTACGGTGCCCGCCGGCCCGCCGTCGCGGGCACGCCGGCGGCGAGCGCGGAGGACCATCTGTTCGGTCGCATCGCGCACCGACTCGCGGGCTGGTTCAGTGAAGTCTTCTAGGAGGCGTCGGCGGCGTCGCAAGGCCGCCCACCCGACACTGTTAGCGAGGAAGCGAGAGGAGGCCCGGATGGACAAGGAGCGGGGACGACGGCCGCTGTTCGAGCTCGACGAGGCTCCGCAGGCCGCCAAGATCAAGGTCATCGGCCTCGGGGGTGGGGGCAGCAACGCGGTCACCCGCATGATCACCGCGCAGTTCACCGGCGTGGAGTTCATCGTCGCCAACACCGACAGTCAGGCCCTCCGCGCGTCACCGGCGCCGGTGAAGGTGCAGCTCGGAGCGAAGCTCACGCAGGGACTCGGCGCGGGATCGAATCCCGACGTGGGCCGTGATGCTGCACTCGAAGATCCCGAGCAGATCACGCGGCTCCTGTCGGGTGCCGACATGGTGTTCATCACCGCCGGTCTCGGCGGCGGGACCGGGACGGGCGCCGCGCCGGTCGTCGCGTCGCTGGCCAAGGACCTCGGCATCCTCACCGTCGCCGTCGTCACCAAGCCGTTCCACTTCGAGGGGCGCCGGCGCATGCTGCAGGCAGAGGCGGGGCTGGAATCACTGCGAACCGTGGTCGACACGCTCATCACGATTCCCAACCAGCGCCTGCTCTCCGTCGTGGACCGCGGCACCCCGCTGATGGACGCCTTCCGCGTCGCCGACTCCGTGCTGCAGCAGGCCGTGCAGGGGATCTCCGACCTCATTCTCGTTCCCGGGCTCATCAATCTCGACTTCGCCGACGTGCGGACGGTCATGTCGGGCATGGGGATCGCGATGATGGGCACCGGCGTGGGGCACGGCGAGCACCGGGCCCTCGACGCCGCTCAGAAGGCCGTGGCCAGCCCCCTCCTCGACGATACGGCCATCGCCGGCGCCAAGGGTGTCCTCATCAACTTCACCGGTGGCACCGATCTCTCGCTGCACGAGGTCGAGGAGGCCGCCCGCATCGTGCAGGAAGCCGCCCACGAGGAGGCCAACATCATCTTCGGCGCCGTGATCGAGCCGGCCCTCGGTGACGAGGTGCGCATCACCGTCATCGCCACCGGTTTCACCGAGCGCAAGGACGCCGCCTCACCGCCAGGAAAAATCGTGGACCTGTCGCGGGGCAACCGGCCTCCGGCGGTGACCGGAGCCGCGCCGTGGCGACGGCGCCCGGCTGACGTGCGCGCCGAGGTCGACGACGCCGTCGGGGGCGACGACTTCGACGTTCCCGCGTTCCTGAGACGTCAGGCGGACTAGCGGCGGCTAACGGAGGACGGGGAACCCGAACCGCTGGTGGATGTTGTCGCGATCCATCGTCGGTCGCTGGAGCCCGCCCGTCTTCACGGCGACGTTGCGGGAGACGTAGGCCTGCAGTTCGTCCAGCGTGATCGTGCCGTCCCGATTGACGTCCGCCTTCCCGGAGACGAGCGCATCGACGATCTCCCACGTGAAGACACCGTTCTGGATCTTCGGAGACTCGAATGACAGCTCTCCCGCGTGCGCCGCCGAGAAGACGAGGGCGCCGGTGCGTCGAGTGAGGTCGTTGTAGATGTAGCGGTCGCGGTCGTACAGGAACACGCGCCGCGGGCGGCTCGCGCGATCCGACTGCAGCGCAGCGCTCGTCCGGCCGTCGAGACCCATCGCGTGCCGCCGGGCCTCGATCTCGGCTCGCGACGCGTCGTCGATCTCGCCGGACTCACAGGTGTCGACGAGCAGCAGCTTGCGGCGGGGGCCGATGTCGCGCAGGAGCGACTCGATCCGCTCGAAGCTCGCCGCGGTCCCGGCAAGGTCCTTCACGTCGACGTTGTGAGTGGCGTAGTAGTAGGTCGCCTCGCGTGAGAGGTCGTAGGCCCCATGCCCGGAGACGAACACGACGACGGTGTCGTCCACCCGGGCGTCGCGGAGCACCTCCTTCGCCTTCACGATGTTCTCGACGGTGACCGCCTCGTTGACGTAGGTGCGCACGACGACCTTCCGGAAGTGAGGCTGATAGCGCTGCATCACGTTGGCCAGGTCCAGCGCATCCTTGTCGGCGAATTGGAGATTCAGGGCGGGGTTCTGGTAGCGCGCTACGCCGAAGCCGATGAAGTACAGATCGCCTTTGCCCTCACCCGCGTAGGTGGACGACCAGCGCGCGCGGAAGGCCTCGACGCCGCGGACATCGAACGCCGTAATCTCGACCGTGTTGAGGCCTTGGCCGAGCTCGATGCGTTCGCTCACGCGGGCCGCCGTGCCGTGGAGCGGCTTGCCCGAGCCGGGGAACGTCGGCACGCCGTTGACGTAGATCTGGTAGCTCTGGAGCGGAGCACGGGCCTGAACCTCGGCCTCGAGCAGTGCGTGCTTGCCTTCTCGCCGGGCGCTGGTCAGCCGGACCTCCGGCGCCTCGATCTCCGACGCCGCCGGGTCATCGCGAAGCCCGGCGCGCTGGAGCCGCTTGCGATGCTGCAGCTCCAGGTGCTCGATGAACTCGTCCGAGCCGACGCCGAGACGACGCAGGACGAGATCGGGCCGGTTCAGTCGCGTCGCGAACTGATCGACGCTGAACGCTTCGAGACCCCGGACCATGGCCACCAGCTCGCCTCCGTAGTGGGAGGCGTCGAAATAGCCATCGGGCGTGAACATGATCCAGTCGGCGCCCCGCGAGAGCAGCGCCATCGAGTCGCCGGTCTCCACCTTCCACACCCGCGCCGTGGAGTCGTGGCTGGCGCTCACCAGATGACGCTCGTCGGGCGTGAAGGCGAGCCCTTCGACCCTTCCCGAGTGGCCGCGCAGCACGCGGACCAGCTTGCGCGTCGACCAGTCCCAAATCCCGATCTGGTTGTTCACCGTCGCGACGAGCCAGCGGCCGGAGGGCGAGATCAGCACGCTGCCGGCATTGACGACCGAGTGCGACGTCTTGATCGAGGCCACGAGCCGGGCGTTGAGATCGAGGATCTGGATCGTCTCGGTCCGGTTCGACGTTCCGACGACGAGATGCTGGCCGTCTCCGCTGAAGGCCAACGCGAACGCCGACCCGACCGGCGTGACGATCTTGTCCGGGAACTTGCGTTCGGCCACCAGGGTCCCGTCGATGGTCCAGAGGCGGACGTGCTCGCGCGCGGCACCCGTGGCGAACCATCGGCCCGAGGGATGGAGCGCGATGGCTTCCACGCGGCCGTCGTGCGCCTTGATGCGCCGGGCCTGCCGATCCTTGAGGTCGAAGACGTGAACCGTCCCGCTCCCGTCGCCGCAGAAGAGGAACCGACTGTCCGACGAGAAGGTCAGCACGTTGGCGCCGTTGCCGAAGCCGTTCAGCGTCGCCAGCGATCGGCCGTCACGGCTCCAGATGATGACCTCGGCACCGCCGCTCGCGAAGTAGTTGCCGTTGGGCGCATAGGCCAGGGCGGAGGGGTAGTCCGTGTGACCCGAGACGCTTCTGAGGAGCCGGCCGGCGAGGGACCAGATCCGCACGCGCCGATCCGCGGCCAGCGTGACGAACATGGTGCCGTCCGGCGCCATCGCGACGTTCGTCAGGTTGCCACTGAACCGCTCGAGCGAGCGCTCGAGGCCACCCGCGCGGTTCCAGATCGTGAGACCGGGTGGCTCGAGGTCGTCATCCGCCGTGACGATCGATTGTCCGTCGGGAGACAGCGCGATTCGCTGGGGAGAGCGTTGCCACGTGGAGCCGACGGTGATCGTGTCGACCAGCTGGCCCGCGCGCGTGTACACGTTCACCCGGTTGTCGTGCTGTCCGCCGCTCACGAGGTGCGTTCCGTCGGGCGTGAACCTGAGGCTCGCCGTGCTGTGCGATGAAAACCGCCCCATCGGGTTTCCCTCGAGGTCCCAGAGCGTCGTGGCGAGCTTGTCGGCCACGTTCTTCACGCGTTCCTCGTCTCGGGTGCCCAACACCCCCGCGGCCGCCAGCGTCTTTCCGTCGGGGCTGACCGCCAATGTCTTGACGGGGTAATCGAGGGCCTGCACGGTCTTGAGCACTCGGCCATCGAGCGCCCAGAAGCGCAGCCGACCGCCTGGCCGATAGCGCGGAGACGTGGCTGACAGCCGAGACAAGCCCGTCCAGCGCTGATGGCCTGGCGTTCACGCCGGACGGCGCCCGACTCGTTTCGGCGGTACACCACGATCTCGCGGGACGTTCCGATCGCGGCGTAGCGGTTGTCGTCGGACAACGCGACGGATCGGACGACGCCTCTCCGGATCGGCACGGGCGGCAATTTCTGCAGCAGCGTTCCATCCACCGACCACAGCTCGATCACGCCCGAACGCTGCGCGACGAGCAGCGTGTTGCTGTCGCGCGAGAGGGCGAGGGCATCGACCCAGAAGCGGGTCACGATAGTCCGGATCAGCGCGCCGCCCGGCGACCAGATGCGGATCGTCGAATCCTTGCCGGCCGTCGCGAAGAACCGGCCATTCCGTGCGTACTCCAGCGCGCGGATCTCCGCGGTGTGGCCACTCTGGACGACCAGCTCGACCGCGCGCGTCGTCGATCCGGCTTGCGGCTTGCCGGTCGTGGGCTGAGCCGCCACGGGGGAGCCGCCAGTCATGAGGACACCGGCGAGGACGACGCCGAACAGGCGAGCGGCGATCATTCTCGGCACCCCCACGTCATCGTTTGCGAGTCGGCCACGTTATTATGGTTGATGATTGAATCTGCCAATCCAAACGATTTCGCCGTGACCACGCCAGGCGCCGGTCTCATCCCGCACGGAGCGCCGCCACTCTATTTCACCTTCGCGACGCTCGCGAAGCTGGGACTCCCGCATGCGACGACGACACGGCACTGCCCTGGCACGGCGGTGTGGGGCGAGCCGCAGCCGCTCGTCGGCCCCGAGGCCGTGGCCGCGCTCGCGAGCACCGGCCTCGACCTGGGACGCTTGACGTGGGCGCGCCAGATGCATGGCGCCGATGTCGCGCGCGCTACCGCCCGCGGAGGCTTCGCGGGGCGCGCCGACGTGCTCGTGACCACGGAGCCCTCAGCGCCGCTCGCGATCTTCACCGCCGATTGTCTGCCGGTGACGATCTGCGATCCCGAGGCCGGCGTGCTGGGGCTGGCGCACGTCGGCTGGCGCGGCACCGTGCGCGGAGCTGCCCAGGCGGCCGTCGATGCGGTCGTGGGAGCTGGCGGACGTGCCGACCGCCTCGCCGCCACCATCGGCCCATCGATCGGCCCGTGCTGTTACGAAGTCGACGCGCCCGTCGTGAGCGAGTTCAGAGCGGCGTATCCATCGATGTGGGAGCGCTGGGCCCGTCCGGCCGCGCCCGGGCGCTTCATGCTCGACCTGTGGATGGCCAACGAAGCCCTGGTGGCGGCGGCCGGCGTCGACCCTGCGCGGATCGACAACCCGCGCCTGTGCACGGCGTGTCACCCCGACCTTTTATATAGCTATCGCAAGGGCAACCGTGGCCGCCTCGTGACCTTCGCCGCGCTCCCGTGAGGCGCTGCTCCGAGTGCTAGAATCCCTGCCATGTCGGACATCGGCGCAAATCTCGAGCGCGTACGCGAGCGGATCGCCCGGGCGGCGGAGCGCTCGGGCCGCCGCGGCGACGACGTCCTCCTGATCGGCGTCTCCAAGACGGTCGAGGTCGAGCGCATCCAGCACGCCGTGGCCGCCGGCGTGCCCGCCCTCGGCGAGAACCGCGTGCAGGAGGCGAAGGAAAAGGTCGCCGCGCTGGGGCGGCCGGTCCCGTGGCACCTCATCGGCCACCTGCAGACGAACAAGGTGCGCGAGGCGCTCGAGCTGTTCGACCTCGTCCACTCGCTCGATCGTCTCGACCTGGCGACCGAGCTCGATCGGCGGGCGCGCCAGCGAGGACGCCCCGTCGCGGTGCTGGTGCAGGTGAACGTGGGCGGCGAGAGCAACAAGGGGGGCTTTGCCCCTGACGCCGTGCCGTCGGCGCTCGACGCCATCGCGAAGCTCGATCACATCGACGTCCGGGGCCTGATGACCATCCCGCCGATCGCCGAGCGCGCCGAGGACGCGCGAGGATGGTTTCGCGCGCTGGCCCAGCTCGGCAAGCGCGTCGGCCTGGCCGAGCTCTCGATGGGCATGAGCGCGGATTTCGAAGTGGCGATCGAGGAGGGCGCGACGATGGTCCGGGTAGGAACGGCCATCTTCGGTCCGCGTCCGGCGAAGGCCACGCCATGAGCCTCAAGGGCAAGAAGGTCGGCTTCATTGGCTCGGGCAACATGGGTGAAGCCCTCATCAAGGGACTGACGGCGGCCAACGTGGTGCGGGGCGAGATGATCTGGGCGAGCGACGTCCGGGGCGACCGGCTGAAGGAGATCGCGGGCACGTACGGCATAAAGCTCGCGCCCGACAATCTCCACCTGGTCCGCGAAGCCGACGTCGTCATCATGGCGGTCAAGCCGCAGATCATGGCCCCGGTTCTCCGCGAGATCGCGTCCGTGTTCAGCCGGCGCAAGCTGATGATCTCTCTCGCGGCCGGCGTGTCCACGGAGAGCATTCGCGCATCACTGGGGAAGGACGGACGGCTCATCCGCGTGATGCCCAACACGCCGGCGCTCGTCCTCGAGGGCGTGACTGCGATCGCCAAGGCTGAGGGCCTCGAGCCGGAAGACATGGACGTCGCCGGCGAGATCTTCAGCGCCGTCGGGCGCGTCGTGGTCCTGGACGAGTCCCTCATGGATGCGGTGACCGGTCTCTCCGGCTCCGGCCCCGCGTACGTCGCCCTCGTGATCGAGTCCCTGGCCGACGGCGGTGTGAAGATGGGGCTCGACCGCATCACCGCGATGATGCTGGCCACCCAGACGGTGCTGGGCGCGGCCAAGCTGCTGCGCGAGACGCGTCTACATCCCGGCGCTCTCAAGGACATGGTGTCGAGCCCGGGCGGCACGTCGATCGCCGGCGTGGCCGCGCTCGAGGAGGGCGGCATCCGGACCACGTTCATCAAGGCGGTCGAGCGGGCCACGCAGCGTTCGAAGGAGCTCGGACGGGGGACCGCAGGCTGAGTTAAGATACGGCGGTGTTCATCGGGGCGTACTTCCTGAGCGCGGTCGCCAATCTGGTGAACCTCGTCATCATCGTGTTCATCTGGCTGATCGTCGCCCGGGCGCTGCTGTCGTGGGTCAACCCGGACCCCTACAACCCGGTCGTGCGCTTCCTGTATCGCGCCACCGAGCCGGTGCTCCGTCCCGTCCGTCACCGCTTGCCCACGCTGGCGATGGGGCTCGATCTCTCCCCCATGGTCGTGATCCTTGCGCTGTACTTCCTCAAAGAGTTCCTCGTGCCGGTCCTCCACCGTCTCGCGATGACACTGGAGATCGGCTGAGACCTGGAGGGTTCCGATGCGCCTGAGCCCCCTCGACATCCGGCAGCAGCAATTCACGGTGCGGATGCTCCGCGGCCTTGATCCTCAGGAAGTCGAAGCGTTCCTGGAGGACGTCGCGGAGGAATACGAGCAGCTGCTCAAGGAGAACGTGACGCTTCGGGAGCAGCTCGGCGTTCACGAGGAGCGGGCGCGTCGCGTGAACGAGGTCGAGCGGATGCTGACGGAAACGCTCGTGACGACCCAGAAGCTGACCGACGAGATGAAGGACGCGGCCCGGCGTGATGGCCAGCTCCTCGTGCGCGAGGCGGAAATGCAGGGCGAGAAGGTGATGGAGGCGGCGCGGGCCGAGGAGGCGAAGATCCGGAGCGGCATCAAGGATATCCAGCGGACGCATCGCCAGCTCCTCGAAGATCTGAAATCCACCGTCGAGCGGTACCAGCGATTGCTGACCAGCGAGCCGGATCTCGAGGTCGGCGACGCGAATGCCCGAGCCTGAGCATGATCTGCTCCACGTGCGGGTTCAGCCGCGCGCGTCCTCGAGCACGATCGTGGGCTGGCGCGAACAGGCCCTGCTGGTGCGTGTGATGGCGCCTCCGGTCGAGGGCGCGGCCAATGCCGCCGTCGTCACCCTCATTGCGAGGGCGCTCGGCGTGCGGCCTTCGGCCGTCCGCGTCGTGCGCGGCGAGCGGGGGCGGGACAAGTGGCTGAGTGTCGATGGCCTGACGGCCGCCGCCATCCGCGAGCGTCTGGCGTGAGGGCCGGGCCGTTGGGAGTGAGACGTCAAGGAGGAACGATGAAGACGATGTTGAGCGTCGCGTTGATGGCCTGCGCGCTGCTGACTCTGGCCGCGCCGGCTCGGGCGGAGCACAATGACCAGGCCCCGGCGCGAGATTCGGTCGACCTCAACCTGGACCTCAAGATCGGCGGCGAAGGGTTCCGCCTCGGGGGAACCGTCTTCGGGCTCGAGGGCGTGTACGGAGCCTGGCTCAACGGCGCCGTTCGTCCCGACGGCTTCTCGGTCGATGGCCGCCTCCAGCATCCGGAGCGCGCGTACAACTTCAAGTTCAACGCCGACGTCGGCGGGTGGCTGCGCCGGTCGCTCCGACAATTCGTCCCGTTCGGCTACCCCGGGCCGGGCGACGGCGTCTAGCGCTCCGTGATCGCGCCGGTCCGCTGGGCGGGCGACCGCCTGCTACTGCTCGACCAGACTCGACTGCCGCGCGAGGAGCTGACGCGTGAGTTCGCGCGCTGGGAGGACGTCGCCGAGGCCATTCGCACCCTCGTCGTGCGAGGTGCGCCTGCCATCGGTGTCACGGCGGCCTTCGGCGTGGCTCTGGCTGCCCGTCAGAGCAGGGCGACGACGTTCGACAGCCTGCTCGCCGACATCGAGACGGCGATCAAGGGACTGGCGGCGACGCGGCCGACGGCCGTGAACCTGTTCTGGGCGCTCGACCGGATGCGCTCCACACTGCTGGCAGGTCGGGCGATGTCGGTCGACGCGATCCGCTCGCGCCTCCTCGCCGAAGCCCAGGCGATCCTCGACGAAGACGTCGCCGCCAACCGGGCGATGGGCGATCACGGCGCAACGCTGGTGCCGTCCGGGGCGCGGATCCTGACCCACTGCAATGCGGGCGCCCTGGCGACCGCCGGCTACGGTACCGCGCTCGGGGTCGTTCGCTCGGCGCACGCGCAAGGCAAGGTCGCGCTGGTGTGGGTGGACGAGACCCGGCCGGTGATGCAAGGCTCGCGGCTGACGGCGTGGGAGTGCGTGCGCGACGGAATCCCGCACCGCCTCGTCGCCGACGTGGTGGCGGCGTCGCTGATGGGCCGAGGGCAGGTGGACCTGGTCGTGACGGGCGCCGATCGCATCGCCGCCAATGGCGACACCGCGAACAAGATCGGCACCTACGCGCTCGCCGTCCTCGCGCACCATCACCACGTACCGTTCTACGTCGCGGCGCCGTTCTCGACGATCGATCCGACGCTGGCCTCGGGCGCCGAGATCCCGATCGAGGAACGGGATCCGGCCGAGGTGCGGCGCGTGGGCGCGACGGTGACCGCACCCGAAGCATCACCGGTCTTCAACCCCGCGTTCGACGTGACGCCCTCCGAGCTCATCGCGGCGATCATCACCGAGCGCGGCGTCTTTCGCGCCCCCTACAGCTTCCGTGGCTGACCCGATCCCATGACGGGCAACCACGACGTCCGTGTCGCGCGGGCGTTCCACGACGCGACGACCCACACGCCGGCGTCGATCCGGACGAGCGGCCACACGCTCGAGTGGGACATCAAGCCGTTTCCGTTCAAGGTCTACACGGACCTCCCCACCATCTCACTTCCGCGCGACGTCGATCTCGCAGAGGTCGACACTCTCCGCGCGCTCGATCCCGCTGCGCGTACGGAGGGTCAGCCGCTCACACTCGGTCGGCTCGCCGCGCTTCTCTATCTCACCGCCGGTGTCACGCGGAAGAAGACCTACCCGGGCGGCGGCGAGGTCCTCTTCCGCGCCGCGGCGTCGACCGGCGCGCTCTACCAGACCGAGGTCTACGTCGCCGCGGGGAACGTGCAAGACCTGCCGCCGGGTCTCTATCACTTCTGCCCGGGCGATTTCACGCTCCGGCGACTGCGCGACGGCGACGTGCGCCACGCGTTCGCCGAGGCGGCCGCCGAGCCCGACCTCGCCCGGCGCGCCGCGACCATCGTGCTCAGCGCGCTCTTCTGGCGAAACACCTGGAAGTATCAGGGGCGTGGCTGGCGCCATCTCTACTGGGACTCCGGCACGATGCTGGCGAACCTCACGGCCGCCGCTCACGGCCTCGGTCTGACGCCGCGTCTCCTCACCGGCTTCGTGGATGCCGACGTCAACCGTTTGCTTGGCCTCGATGCTGAGCACGAAGCCGCGCTCGAGCTCGTTGAGGTCGGTCCGATGGGCAGCCCGGCGCCGGCTCGCGGCACCATCGACGAGATACGTCATGACGTCATGCCGCTCTCATCGGCGGAGGTTGATTATCCAGAGCTGCGCGAGATGCAGAGCGCGTCGAGCCTCGCGACACCGGCCGACGTCAGCGCGTGGCGCAAAGCCGTACCGCCAGGCCGCCGTCGCTCGCCGAGCGGCTCCATGTCGTTGCCGGCCGCGATCGGCGATGCGGGACGTGGTCTCGGCGACACCATCCAGCACCGCGGCTCTTCTCGGCGCTTCACGCACGCGCCGCTCACGGTGATCGAGCTGGCGACGATGCTCTGGTGGTCGACGCGGGCGGTGGCCGCCGATGTGCCTTCGGGGCTCGTCGATGTGTTCCTGGTCGTCAACGCGGTGGACGGCGTTCCGAGCGGCGCGTACCGGTACTGGCGCGACGAGCACGCGCTGGAGCTGATCCGGGCCGGTGAGCTCAGGCGCGAATCGGCCTATCTCTGCCTGGAGCAACCCCTCGGCGGTGACGCGGCGGCCGTGCTGTATTTCATGGCGCCGCTCGACGCGCTCCTGGCCGCCTACGGCAATCGTGGCTATCGCCTGGTCAACCTCGAGGCGGGGCTGATCGGCGGCCGCGCGTATCTCACGGCCTACGCCCAGCGCTTCGGCGCGACCGGGCTCACGTTCTACGACCGAGACGTCGTGAAGTTCTTCGCGCCCGCGTCGGCGGGACTCGACGCAATTTTCGTGACGGCGCTGGGACGAGGAGCGCGGCCCTCATGGTAGAGTCGAAGCCATGAAAAAATACCAGTTGATGGCGCCCGGGCCGACGCCGGTCCCGAGCCACGTGCTGCTCGCGATGGCGCAGCCGATGATCCATCACCGCACCCCCGAGTACGAGGCGCTGTTCATCGAGGTGCGGTCGGGGCTCAAGGCGCTGTTCCAGACGGCGCAGGACGTCGTTCCGCTCACCTGCTCGGGTACCGGAGCGATGGAAGCCGCCGTGGTGAACACGCTGTCGCCGGGCGACACGGTGGCCGTCATCCAGGCGGGAAAGTTCGGTGAGCGCTGGACGGAGATCACCAAGGCGTACGGCCTCGACGCGGTGCTCCTCACCGCGCCCTTCGGCGAGACGGTCGCTCCCGGGCGCCTGGCCGAAGCGCTCCGGGCCACCCCGCGGATCAAGGCCGTGCTCACCCAGCACAGCGAGTCCTCGACCGGCGTGCTCCACGACGTCCGCGCCTATGCCGAAGTCACGCGCCGCACGGACGCGATCCTCATCGTCGACGCCGTGTCGAGCCTGGGCATCGCCGACTTGCCGATGGATGCATGGGGCGTCGACGTCGTCGTCGCCGGATCGCAGAAGGGGCTCATGCTTCCCCCGGGCCTGGCCTTCTGCGCGCTGAGCGACAAGGCGTGGGCAGCGGCCCGCACGTCGCGGCTCCCCAAGTACTACCTGGATCTGACCGAGGAGCGGAAGTTCCTCCTGAAGAACGAGGCGCGCTTCACGCCGGCCGTCAGCATCGTGGTTGGCCTCCGCGAGGTGTTTCGCATGCTGGCGGCCGAGGGGCTCGCCAACGTCTTCAAGCGGCACGACCGGCTCGCTCGCGCGACCCGCGCCGGTGTCGAGGCGCTCGGCCTCGAGTTGTTCGCCCGCGCCACGCCGAGCCCGGCCCTGACCGCGGTCGCCGTACCCCGCGGCGTGAACAGCGAGAAGATCGTCGCGGCGTACTCGGAGACGCACAACATCACGATCGCGGGGGGCCAGGGCGAGATGAAGGGGCAGCTCTTCCGCCTGGGGCACATGGGGTACGCCGCCGAGTTCGACGTCGTCATCGCGTTGTCGGCGCTCGAGCAGGTGCTGGCAGAGCTGGGCCTTCCCGTCGACTTCGGGGCATCGATGCGCGCTGCGCAAAAGGTGTTCGCCGAGAAGCACTGATCGCTGGCTGCTCCGCCAAAAGGCGATAGAATGGCGGGGTTGTCATGAGCTTGCGACTGTTCGTCCTCCGTCACGGTGAGACCGTGTTCACGCGCGAGCGGCGTTTTGCCGGATGGCGCGACGTCCCGCTTACCGATGCCGGTCTTCGCCAGAGCGAGGCGGCGGCGGCGGCGCTCAGCGGTGTCGCCATCTCGGCCGTCTTCGCGAGCCCGCTCGAACGCGCGCGCACCTCGGCGGAGGCCGTCGCCAAGCCGCACCGTCTCGCCGTGCAGATCATGCCTGTCTTCCGCGAGCTCGGCTTCGGAGCGTGGGAGGGCCGGACGCGCGCCGAGGTGGAGGCCGCCGAGCCCGCCCTTTACGACGTCTGGCGAACCGCACCCGACAGGTTCGCCGCGCCCGGCGGCGAGTCTTTGCCGACGGTGGCCAAGCGCGTCGCCGAAGGCATCGAGACGCTGCGAGCCGACCACGACGGTGAGAGCGTCGTGCTCGTCACCCACGCGGTCGTGATCCGACTGATCGTCCTGGACGGGCTCGGGCTCGGCCCCGCGCGCCTGTGGTCCATCGACGCCTCGCCGGCCGGCATCACGGAGCTCGAGTATCGCGACGACTGGGTCACCGTGCACCGCATGAACACGCTCGCCCACCTTGGCGCGGAGGCCGAGCGGTGAAGCCGTTGCTCACCCAGCTTCCCAAGGGTGCGCGGATCTACCTTCCCGACGAGGTCGCGCGCAAGCGTCACGTGGAGGCGCGCCTGTTCGACGTCTTCCGCCGCTGGGGCTACCGGGAGATCGTCACGCCGACGTTCGAGTTCTTCGACGTGCTGGCCGTCGCCACCGACCAGGCCGTGCAGGGCAATGCCTTCACCTTCGTGGACCGCGAGACGGGCCGCATGCTCGTACTGCGCGCCGACATCACGCCCCAGATCGCGCGCATCGTGGCCACCCGCCTGCGCGACGAGCCGAAGCCGCTGCGTCTGTCCTACGTGACCAACGTCTTCCGCTACGACGAGCCGCAGCTCGCCCACTACCGCGAGTTCTACCAGGCCGGCGTGGAGCTGATCGGCCTCGACAAGCCCGAGGCCGAGGTCGAGATCCTGGCCATGACCGTGGAGAGTCTGCGCGCGCTCGGCCTCGGTCGCTTCCAGCTCGACCTCGGCCATCCCGATTTCTTCCGCGGCTTGATGGAGGAGGTCAAGACCGACGCCGCCCGCGAACGAGAGCTCAGGACCGCGCTCGCCCGCAAGGACCGGTCCACCCTCGAGCGCCTGGTCGATGAGATCGCGCCCCCCGAGCCCGTGGGCGACGCCTTGCTGGCGCTGCCCACGTTGTTCGGCCACGCCGAGGTGCTCGAGCGGGCCGCGCCGTTCGCGCGCAACAAGCGAGCCGAGCGCGCGCTGGCCAACCTCGCCGAGGTCTATCGGCTGTTGACGATCTATGGCCTGGCCGACGCCGTGCTGCTCGACCTCGGCGGCGTACGCGGCTTCGACTACTACTCGGGGATGTACTTCGAGGCCTACGTGGCCGAATTCGGCGCTGCGATCGCCGCCGGTGGGCGTTACGACCACATGGTCGGCCGCTTCGGCTACGATTGCCCGGCCGTGGGCTTCGCGTTCGACATCGCCCGGGCCCTGTCGGTGATGGAGACCCAGGGGGTCGACGTGGCTCTGCCCGGTCCTGACTTCTTCATCATCGACTTCACGCCGGAGAAGACGGCGGCGCTCTCGCTGGCCCGGCGCCTGCGCGACCTCGGCCGCTCCGTGGCACGTGACATCGTCACGCGGGGACTCGAGGAGTCACTTGCGTACGCGCGGGCGCAGCGCGTCCGTCGCGCGCTCGTCGTGGGTGGTCCTCGCGTGCCGGCGGGCGAGCTCCTGGTGATCGACGTGGCGAGCGGCCGAGAGCGCGCGGCGAAGATCGACGCTATGCTGGAGCATCCGGAGCGGCTTGATGCCTAACATCGTCGTGGTCGGCACCCAGTGGGGAGACGAGGGGAAGGGGAAGGTGGTCGACATCCTCACCCCTCACGTCAACGTCGTCGTCCGGTACCAGGGGGGCAACAACGCCGGTCACACCGTGGTGGTGGGCCGCGAGAAGTACGTGCTCCACTCGATCCCGTCGGGCATCTTGCACGCCGGCTGCCGATGCGTGATCGGCTGCGGCGTGGTCGTCGATCCCGGCTCGCTCATCGAGGAGATGGAATCGCTCGTGCAGCGAGGCGTGAGCTTCGACGGCAATCTCTTCATCTCGAAGAACGCGCACCTGATCATGCCGTATCACCCCGCGCTCGATCGCGCCTCCGAAGCGAAGCTCGGCAACCGGCGCATCGGCACCACCGGCAAGGGCGTGGGCCCGGCCTACGTGGACAAGGCCGCCCGTGTCGGCATCCGCATGGCCGACCTTCTCGACGTCCGGCTCTTCCGCGAGAAGCTGGAGCTAAACGTCGCCCAGAAGAATCGTCTGCTGCGCGAGATCTACGATGCCCAGACCTTCACGACGGACGAGATCCTCAATCCCTACCTCCGCTACGCCGGCTGGCTGGCGCCCTACATCACCGACACCGCCTTGCTGCTGACGCGCTGGATCGAGAGCGGGTACTCGGTGTTGTTCGAGGGCGCCCAGGGCACCATGCTCGACATGGATCACGGCACCTATCCGTTCATCACCTCGTCGTCGACCACGTCCGGGGGCGCCGCCACGGGTACGGGCGTGCCGCCGACCCGCATCCAGGGCATTCTCGGTGTGGCCAAGGCCTACACGACTCGGGTCGGGTCGGGTCCGCTTCCGACGGAGATGTCGGGGCAGATGGCTGAGGACATCCGGGCCCGGGGCAACGAGTATGGCGCCACCACCGGCCGGCCCCGGCGCTGCGGCTGGTTCGACGCCGTGGTCCTCCGCTACGCCGTCCGCATCAACGGGCTCGACACCGTCGCGCTGACCAAGCTGGACGTGCTCGACCAGTGCGAGACCGTGAAGATCTGCACGGCGTACCGTTACAAGAACGAGCTCCTCACGGACTTCCCCGAGGAGGAGGCGATCCTGCACGGCGCCGAGCCCGTGTACGAAGACGTGTCGGGGTGGATGTCACCCACCAGCCGCGCGAAGAACGAGGCGGATCTACCCGCGAAGGCTCGGCGCTATCTGGAGCGCCTGGAGGAGCTCATCGGGGTCCCGCTCTGCATGGTCTCGACGGGCGCCCAGCGTGACGAGACGATCCTGTGCGAGGAGTCGCCGCTCATGCGCTGGTTCCCGTCGGTGCGGTCGAGCCTGCTCTAGCTCCCGGGTTGGCGGGCTCGCTACGTCTGGAGTCGGACCAGGGTGTACCCGAGGCGGGCCAACTCGTGGTGATTCTCTCGGATGCGCCGTTCGGAGCGACGACGATCGTTCGGGATCCTGGTGCGTGAGCCGCGCCGCTCGCCGTGGCGCCGGTCGAGGATGACGGCCACCCGGTCGTCGCTCGCAAACGCCTTGCAGAGGTACTCGTACCGACCCGTCTCGTTGCGATCGACGACGAACAGAAGTGTCGCGCGTCCTCCGATGCTCATGGCTCAGCTGATTGCAGCGAGAGTGCCAGACGTTGCGTATTGGAGACTTTGACGCCCAGCCACACGTCGTGCGGCCTCGGCTGTCGCCATTTCCGACACCGACCGTTCATTGCGTTCCAACTCCATCTGCTTAGAATGTTCCCGACGAGCCGTTAGCTCAGTTGGTAGAGCGCCTGACTTTTAATCAGGGGGTCCAGGGTTCGAGTCCCTGACGGCTCACCAAGCAAACTCCACGGTCCCGCATCACCCCCCTTGTACACGATGACAGATCCGCCCCGAAAATTCTTTCGCAGGCGCCGGCTCTCCGGCGCACGAAGCGGGTCGGGAGCGCAGACGGCCAACGCTCCGCCGACCCACATTGAAGGAAAACTTTTCCTTCAACGCCGTCCCGAGGCCGTGAGCCATCGCCGCACCATGACTGCTCGATTCACGTGCTCGGGGGTTTGGCAGTGCGTTTGCTCTTGTCGGTTCAGTGAAAGGAGTTGCGCCATGGCTGACCCGAGATCAGCGCCGGTTCACTGGGTGTTGATCACGTGTTCCATGGCGATCCTGGCGGGCGGCTGTCGGTCGACGGGGCCGCTGCTCAAGAGCGAGCACTTCGATTTCGTGACCACCGGCCTGTTCAGCGAGCCGTGCAAGGACTCCGAGGCGATCAAGCAGGCACGCCGTGAGGAGCGAAGAGCGCGGCGCGGCTACGAGTCCAACGCCGCCGCCGGCGAGTGTAACTTGCCCGACCTCGACGCGATGGTGCTGGCCTTCATGGCGATTCAGGAGGCCGACGAGGCACGTAGCATCCGCGGGGACACGATCGCCGAGGTGAGAGAGCGCGGCTTCACCATCTTCTCCGACTCCAAGCGTCGTATCCGCCGGCCGAACACGCGTGTGCTGTACGGCAACGACGCCCTGAGCACGGTCGGGATGGGCGTGGCTCCGCCCCCACTTCAGCGTCCCGAGGACATCAAGGCCTACACCGATTTCATGGGTCAGCTCTACGCGGAGGAGTACGTCGAGAAGGACGTGATGCGCGTGACCGATCGTTACTGCCTGAACAATCGCGAGACGCTCGACACCGGCGACGAGCGCACCTTCGCCATCCTGTGGCGGGCCGGGCACGTCATCAAGCGCGTCGTGAAGGGAGGGCCCGTCCACAATCCCAAGCGAGAGCGCGCCTTCCTGCTGTGCCCGGGCAGCTTCATCACCGACACGCTCGGCACCACGCTCAAGTCGTACGCCCCCGTGAAGTAGTCGCCGCGGCCCGGCCCGTGTGCTACAAGGTGGGGCCGTGGTCGATCCGATCCTGTACAACAAGAACGGCTGACCGACCTGTCAGAAGGCGAGGGAGTTTCTCTCGCAACGTGGACTGACCTTCGAGAGCCGTCTCGTGGAATCGGCGCCCGTGGACCGGGCCGGCACGCTGGCGCTGGCCCGTGGCTCGCGCCGGCTCCTCGCCAAGGCAGGAGTGGACATCGTTCGCCTGACCGCACCCAGCGACGCCGACGTGATCAAGTATCTGGTCCACGAGGACGGTTTCTTGCGAGTGCCCGTTCTCGTGCTGGGCGACCTGCTCGTCCGTGGCTTCACCGAAGACCTGTACCACGAAGCGTTGGCGTGGGAGAGACACGTGTGAGCTGGCCGCGCGTTGTGGGTGTGGGTGTCGGTGTCGCGCTGCTGATGCTCGCTGCCGTCGCCAGCGCACAGGACGGCTTCCGCGTCACGCACACCGCGGATCGAAGCAATCCCGGACAGACTCGGATCAATGGCACGGTGTTCAACGACAACCGCCTCGACGCGGTGGACGTGTACGTCACCGCCGAAGCGCTCGACGCGAGCGGCAAAACCGTGGCTCGCGGCATCGCGTTCGTGAGCCCGTCCATCGCATCCGGCCGCAGCGCATCGTTCTCGGCGACCGTGCCCACGATGCCAGGCGCCACGAGTTATCGCGCGCGCGTGAGTTCCTTCCGTTTCGGTGCCGGTCTGCAATCGCCCTGACGTTCTCGTCGCGCCATCGGCTTCCTGGCACCGTACTTGTAATCCTTCGGCAACACCCAACGAGGAGGGACGTCACATGAGGAGCATTCTCGGCTTGCTGACCGTGGTGCTGATCCTCGCCGGATGCGCGTCCACGGCGCCTTCAGCCCCTGGTACGAGCGCGTTTACGGGCGAAGTGTGGACGTGGGACGAGCAGGCAGGGATCATCACCCTTCGCCAAGGTGGCCAGACCATCCGTGTCAAAGCGGCTCCGGATCAGTTCCGGGGCCTGGACCTGCATTCGATGAGGACCGTCTACGGTGTCCTGGCCGGACCCGCCGAGATCCAGACGACCATGACGCCGCCGGTGCCGCTGATGGCGGTCGGGGCGCCCGACGAGATGAACGTGAATGGCCGAGTCACGTCGATCGACCCAGTCGGCAAGGTGACGATCGACACGGAGCGGGGAGCCGTCGAGGTCTGGGTGGCCCAGGCGACGTCGTCGGTCGTCAAGGTTGGTGACCAGGCGGTCGTGAAGATGCGTGTCCAGCCGATGGCGCCGGCGCCTCCGGGCCACTCGCCCGCCTCGACGACGCTGGACCCGGCTGCGTCGCCGACGAGTGAGCCTGGGGAATACGCGGTGGTGCGCGGCCGTTTACTCGAGGTGGACCCGTCCGGCCGCCTGACCGTCGAGTCGCCGCGCGGGCCCATCACGGTCAGGGTCCCGCCCAGCGGCCGTTATCAGACCGGCACGACCGTCGAGGTTCACACCTCGGTGCACCCGGCGCGCTGATTCAGCGGTTATACTGAGGTGGCTGACCCCGTCGTCTAGCCTGGCCCAGGACGCGACCCTTTCAAGGTCGAGATCGCGGGTTCGAATCCCGCCGGGGTCACCACCGAAACTGGACTGGTCGTTCCGGCCAGGACACGCCCGAAAGACCCCCTCCCGGAGAACTCGTAGACGCGAGTCTCCGGGCGGGGCGTGAATGCGATCCGGCCGACGATCAGGTTCCGGAGGAGTTCGCGCGCCTCGGGGACCTCGCGCCGCAGCATCGCCCGCCAGTCGGCCAGCCGGTGGCGGATCTCGCGCTCCAGACACGAAAGCTCGCTTCGACCGATCCTCGACATCGCGTCCAGCTCGATCAGCATCCGCTCCCAGCGCTCCCGGCGATCCTGCCTCTCCTTGACGGCCGCGAGGAGGGCCGGAAGATCGCCGCCGCTCGCGATCGCCGCCGTCAGCCTGGCGAGCTCCGAGTCCAGTCTGTGGATCTCGGCGAGGATGTCAGCGCGCCGTGAGTCGTCGCTGTCCGGTCTCAGCTCGTCGATGGCGAACTCGATCGCCCGCTCGACGATTTCCGGCCCGGCGTCGACTTTCCGACGTTCGACGCCGGGCACTGGGCCAACTACGAAACAGCACCTGTCGTAAACGCGGCGCGGCTCGAGATGCTCGGAGCTATCCCGCCGTCGGTCTGAGCGCGCGCGCGCCGCCCGAGGCGTACCACGCCGCGATGCCGCCGCGGACGAAGCGCGCGTCGAAGCCGCGCTCGATGAGCGTCTTCGTCACGTTGCGCCCGACGTCGAAGCCGTAGGAGCAGTAAACGGCCACCGGCTTGTCCGGCGTCAGCTCGGCGATCCACTCCTCGACGCGATCCGGATCGCGCCACGTCGCGCCCGCCATCAGATCCACGTGGCGCGACATGTGATCCCGCTGCCGCGCGTCGACAATCTGCGCGCCGCTGCCGTTGGCGATCTGCGCAGCGAGCTCCTCGACCGAGACCGACGGCATGTCCTTCGTCGACGACGGGTCTTCGTTCGGCAGCGGCTGATCGTTCCGCGCGGCCTCGATCCGCTTCAGCACGGCCTCCCAGTTGATGTTGCGGAAGAACGTGTCGATGTACGCGGTCGCGTTCACGCCGAAGTCCATCTGGTAGGCGTGCTCGTACATGTCCAGAACGAGCACGGGCGCGGCGTCGACGGCCGCCTGCGTGTGATCCGTCGCGATCTGGTTCCAGAACCGCTTCTGCCGGCGCGAGTAGGTGAGGAGCACCCATCCTGAGCCGCCCGCCAGCGACTGCGCCGTTCCGACGAACTCGCGACGCCACGCACTGGCGCTGCCGAAGTCCGCCGCGATCTCCGCGGCGAGGGCGTCCGGCACTTCGTGCCAGTCGGGGCGACCGAGGCCCGAGTTGGGTCCGGCGCGGCGGAAGCCGCCGAGGTTGCCGAAGTAGAGCTCGTGCAGCGCGACCGAGCCCATCAGCGAGAGCTCTTCGCGCTTGAGCCCGCGCAGGCGGTACGGCGGCGTACCCGCGTCGAGCGCGGCAAGCTCGCGGCGGACGGCGTTCAGCGCTCGCACGGCGTTCCCGTAGTTGTTTTCGTAGTGACTGACCACCATGTGTTCCAAGATCCGTTGAGCGTCGACGGGCGTACGGCGATCGGCGCGATCTCCTGGGGCATGGCCGGATCCCTTCTGCGTGAGGGGGGAATGTGCATCGTGTTTTACAATGAAACAATAGTTGCATCACCCTGTCAAGGGATCCCGCCGACGACCAGATCGTCGAAGGCCGTGGCCGAATCCGCCTTGGTCCACAGACCGACCCGCCCCGTGCGGAAGCGCGCGTCGCGGTGGTCGAGCAGCAGTGCTCCGTCGAGCCAGCCCTGTATGTGGTCGCCGATGGCGACCACACGAAGCAGAAGCCATTGACCCATGGGCGGCGCCTTCACGGGCGCGCTCGCGAGCTGTCGCCGGCCACGGTCGTAGTAGTAGAGGCGGAAGTTGTCCTCGAGCGCATTCGCGGGCACGCGCCGGCCGCTCGTCGCGTCCGGGGATTCATCGATGGCCCCCGCGCCCGGCCGGCGGGCCAGCCTTGGGGCCACGACCGGGGGCCCGGGGGCTCCGGACGCCGCCGGGGTCACCACTTCAATGCCACTCTGTGTTTCCGCGGGCCCTCGCAGCCTGACGTCGCGGTCAGTCGCGCAGCAAAAGAACAGGAACTGGTGCCTCGCGCAGCACGCGCTCGCCCAGCCCGGGCGCGAGTGCGCTCGCGAGCCGGCTGCGCGTGCTCGTCGTCACCGCGATGAGATCGGCGCCGAAAGCATCGGCCTCGAGCAGAATCTCCTCAGCGGGCTCGCCGAAGCGGACCACGCGTTCCACGGGAACGCCCTCGAGCTCGGCGGCCGGACACATCAGCTCCTCGAGGCCCTGCGCCGTGAGTCGCTCCATCTCTTGATCGACG
>QHTB01000152.1 GCA_003220615.1 Candidatus Rokuibacteriota bacterium | reverse complement strand
CGACGCCATGATCGCGGCCACGGTCGAAGCGATGTACAGTCTCTCCGAGGAGAACCGTTTCCTGGAGGTGACCTACGCCAACGGCGACAAGGAGGTCCTCTACTTCAAGGACTTCTCCTCGGGCGCCATGATCGAGTCGGTCGTGCGGCGGGCCAAGAAGCTGGCCCTCAAGCGGCTGATCGGTGGCGGCGAGAAGGGCATCAGCGCCGGCGACCTGCTCAATGCCGTGCGCGAAGAGTTCAAGGAGAACGAGGATCTGCCGAATACGACCAACCCCGACGACTGGGCGAAGATCGCCGGCAAGAAGGGCGAGCGGATCGTCTACGTGAAGCCGCTCATGGGCGACACCAAAGAGAAGCAGAAGAACGTCGAGAAGGTCGTCACCACCGGCCAGTATCTCTAAAAGGAGTGGGGGGGCCGACGGCCCCCCCATTTCCCCCCGGATCGCCGACCACGCGATGCCGGGGGTTCGTTTTCTGTAGGCAGAGAAGAGGGGCGAATGGCGATCCCGAAAGTCATGGGTATCGAAACCGAGTACGGGATCACGGTCAGAAACCAGCCGGATTTCAACCCGATCCTGTCGTCGCTGCTCCTGATCAACTCCTACGAGACCTACCGGTCATCCCGTATCCGCTGGGACTACGAGGCGGAGAGCCCACTCCGGGATGCCCGCGGCTTCGAATACATGGAGGAAAAGGACGTTCCGTCGAAGGAGGAGTCGCGCCTCATCAACCTGATCCTCAGTAACGGCGCGCGGTTCTACGTCGACCACGCTCATCCCGAGTACTCGAGCCCGGAAACGACCAACCCGCGTGACCTGGTCATCTGGGATCGAGCCGGTGAGCGCATCCTCAACCTGTCCCGGCAGCGGGCCGAAGCGGTCTCACCGCCGGAGCAGCGGATCCTGATCTACAAGAACAACACAGACTACAAGGGCAACTCGTACGGTACCCACGAGAACTACCTGATGGACCGGAAGGTGCCGTTCGCCCGGATCGTCCAGCACATGATGCCGTTCTTCGTCACGCGCCAGGTCTTCACGGGCGCGGGCAAGGTCGGGGCCGAGAACAACGCCGACCCCTGCGACTATCAGATCTCCCAGCGGGCTGATTTCCTGGAGACCGAGGTCGGCCTGGAGACGATGCACTCGCGGCCCATCGTCAACACGCGGGACGAGCCTCACGCCGACCCCGAGAAGTACCGTCGCCTGCACGTCATCGTGGGCGACGCCAACATGAGCGAGGTCACCAACTACCTGAAAACGGGGACGATGGCCATCGTGCTCAGCATGGTCGAGGACGACTTCATCGATCGGGACTTCTCGATCGACGGCCCCGTCGCCGCCTACCGGCAAGTGTCGCGGGACCTCGCCTGCCGGGAGACCATCCGACTCAAGGACGGCACGACCATCACCGCCGTGGACCTGCAGCGGGAGTACCTGGCCCTCGCCCATCGGTACTATCGCGAGCGCCAGGCCCCCGAGCCCTGGGTGGGCGAGGCGCTGGCCCGATGGGAGCGCACCCTCGATCGCCTGGCCGAGGATCCCATGACGCTGAGCCGTGAGCTCGATTGGGTGATCAAGCACCAGCTCATCGAGAACTACATGGCCAAGCACGACCTGGAGTGGAACGACTCCCGGGTGCAGATGATCGACCTGCAATACCACGACATCCGTCCCGGCAAGGGCCTGTACGGCAAGCTGGAGGAGTCCGACGCCGTCGAGCGGATCGTGACCGACGACGAGATCTCCAAGGCCATGTACGATCCTCCCAAGGACACGCGCGCGTATTTCCGCGGGATGTGCCTGCAGCGCTACGCGGAAGAGATCGTCTCGGCTTCCTGGGACTCGGTGATCTTCGACCTCAAGGAAGGACCGCTCAAGAAGATCTTCATGCTCGAGCCGCTGAGGGGTACCGAGGCGCACGTGCGGGGACTGCTCACCGAGTCGCCGACCGCCAGCGATCTCCTGCGCAACATCTCGCGGCCGAGCGCGGGAGTATGAGCCCCGAAGCGGCGTTGATCGTCTCGTTCGAGCTTCGTTCCAGGGAAGTCGGTCGCGCTGGCCCGGCCGGCGCTCGAAGTGCCCGCCCCCACCCGAATGGAATGGGCTGCTGATGATTGAGCAACCGTGGCAGCAAGTGTTCCAGAACTACGCGACGTCCAGCTTCCTCGAGGTGCTGCGCCGCGAATCGCCCCACATGATGCCGACCCCCGGCCTCTCTGCGAGCGCGGTCGACGTTCCGCACGGAACGACCGTGCTGGCCCTGCGGTTTCGTGACGGCGTCATCATGGCCGGCGATCGACAGGCGACGGCCGGCTACCAGGTCGCCAGCCGGCGTATCGACAAGGTCTTCAAGTGCGATGACCTGTCGGGCATCGGGATCGCGGGTGCCGCCGGGCCGGCGATGGAGATGGCGAAGCTCTTCCAGACCGAGCTCGAGCACTACGAGAAAGTCGAGGGCGACAACCTCTCCCTCGAGGGCAAGGCCAACAAGCTCTCCCAGATGATCCGCATGAACCTGCAAGTGGCCATGATGGGCCTGGCCGTCGTGCCGATCTTCGCCGGGTTCGACGAGAGGGCCGGCGTCGGACGCCTGTTCAAGTACGACATCACCGGTGGCCGTTACGAAGAGAAGGACTACGACGCCCAGGGCTCCGGCTCGAAGGACGCGCGCGACTCGCTCAAGAAGCTCTGGAGGCGCGACATGTACCGGGACGACGCGCTCCGTGTGTCGCTCGAGGCCCTGATCGACGCGGCTGACGAAGACGTCGGCACCGGTGGTCCCGACCTCGTTCGCGGTATCTTCCCCACCGTGAAGACGGTCACGCGCTCCGGGTTCACCGACATCGGCGAGGACGAGGTGCGCCGGGTCTGCGACGCGATCCTCAAGGACCGGACGCAGAGCGAGCAGGGGGTCTGACCGTGCCACTCCCCTACTACGTCAGCCCCGAGCAGATGATGAAGGACAAGGCCGAGTATGCCCGCAAGGGTATCTCGCGCGGCCGATCCATCGTCGCTCTGGAGTACCGGGATGGCATCCTGCTGGTGGCCGAAAACCCTTCGAGCCTGCTCCACAAGGTCTCGGAGATCTACGACCGGATCGCATTCGCTGGCGTCGGCAAGTACAACGAATTCGAGAATCTGCGGATCGCGGGGATCCGCCACGCCGACGTCAAAGGGTACTCGTACAGTCGCGGCGACGTGACCGCCAAGGCCCTGGCCAACGCCTACTCGCAGGCCCTCGGGAACATCTTTACCCAGGACATCAAGCCCTTCGAGGTCGAGGTCCTGGTGGCCGAGGTCGGTGACGACAACGGCGGCCGCAACGAGATCTACCACATCCTGTACGACGGAACGATCGAGGACGAGCGCAATTACGCGGCCATGGGTGGACAGGCCGACGAGATCCGCCGCTTCCTCAAGGACCATTTCAAGGAGGGTATGACACTGGAAGAGGCGCTCCAGCTCGGGGTGCGCGCCCTCAACGTGACGCAAAACAAGAGCCTGACCGAGCGCGATCTCGAGGTGGCGGTCCTCGACCGGACGAAGACCCGCCGAAAGTTCCGCCGCCTCCCTCCCGAGGTCCTGAACACGCTGCTGGCCACTGCGCACTAAGGAGCCAGCACCGCCCTACCCTGATATCTGTGAGACGGCCGTTCCAAGCTCGTGCTAGGCTGTGGGTGAGTTCATGAAACGGCGCATCTTCGGTCTCGAGAACGAGTATGGCCTGACGTGCACACTCAACGGTCAGCGCCGGTTGTCGCCTGACAACGTCGCGCGTTACCTCTTCGAGAAGGTCATCCCCGGCGCGCGGAACGCCAACGTGTTCCTCGAGAATGGCGCGCGGCTCTATCTCGACACCGGATTCCACCCCGAGTACGCCACGCCGGAGTGCGACGACGTCACCGAGCTCGTGATCCACGACAAGGCCGGCGAGCGCATCGTCGAGGATCTCCTGCATCAAGCCGAGAAGCGGCTGCGCGAGGACGGTATCTCGGGCAACATCCTCCTCTTCAAGAACAACACCGACTCGGCCGGCAACTCGTACGGCTGCCACGAGAACTATCTCGTGAGCCGCGACGTGTCCTTCCAGCGGCTGGCCGAGGCGCTCATCCCGTTCTTCGTCACCCGACAGATCTTCGCGGGCGCGGGCAAGGTGCTGCAGACGCCGCGCGGCTTCCACTACTGCTTGAGCCAGCGCGCCCAGCACATCTGCCAGGAGATCTCGGGAGCGACCACGTCGTCGCGCTCGATCATCAACACGCGCGACGAGCCGCACGCCGACGCGGAGCGCTACCGGCGCCTCCACGTCATCGTGGGCGACTCCAACATGTCGGAGGTCGCGACCTACCTCAAGATCGGGACCACGGCGCTCGTGCTCGACATGATCGAGGACGGCTTCTTCGACCGCGACTACTCGCTGCAGTCGCCGGTCCAGGCCATCCGCGACATCTCGCACGATCCGACGCTGCGCGAGACCGTGAAGCTCAAGGACGGAAGGGCCATCAGCGCGCTCCAGCTCCAGCTCGAATACCTCGAGTACGCGACGCGCTACGTGAACTCGATCAACGCCGATCCGGTGACGAAGGACGTGCTCGCCCGCTGGACGGACGTGCTGGAGAAGCTCGAGACGGATCCGATGCAGCTCGAGCGCGAGCTGGACTGGGTCATCAAGCGCCAGTGGATCGAGAGCTACATGACCCGCAATCGCTTGAGCTGGCGTGATCCCAAGATCTCCCTGATGGATCTCCAGTACCACGACATCCGCCCCGATCGCGGCGTCTACTACAAGCTGGCCAGCCGCGACATGGTCGACCGGGTCACCGACGACGAGACGATCGAGCAGGCCAAGCACGTCCCGCCCCAGACGACGCGGGCGCGGCTGCGTGGCGAGTTCATCCGTCAGGCCAATTTGAAGGGCAAGGACTACCGGGTCGACTGGGTCTACCTCAAGCTGAACGACCCGGAGCGCGAGACGATCCTCTGCAAGGATCCGTTCCAGTCGCACGACGAACGGGTCGCCCGCCTCATCCGCTCCTTCTGACAAGGTCTTAGCGCGGAGCGCGTCGATCTGCTCTACCAGCGGAGCTGTGCGCTCTACCACCGGAGGTGAAGTTGACACTCTGTCCCGAACAATGCTAAGTCTGAAAAACCGTCGTCTTCTACAGCATGAACGCCTTCTAGGCCCGCTCGCTCAGATCCTCCGGGCCGGCCCGGAGATGACGTCAGGTCGTGGCAGCTCACGTTGATGAAGGAGGCTTCGATGTTGGGAAAGAAGGCCTCGGGCCCTCAATCGCAGTCCGATGGCACCCCGATCACTCTCCTGACGATCGCCGGCGACCGCGCGAAGGTCGAGGGCAAGTTCGACATCTCCGACTCCATCCAGATCGAATGTGAAGTGGGCGGAGAGCTGAACGTGGCCGGCCGACTCGTCATCGGCGAAAAGGGCGTGGTCACCGCGGACGTCAAGACGGTCGATGCGGTCATCATGGGCCAGTACGAGGGCAACATGGTGGCGACCGGCAACGTCGAGATCGCCGAGACGGGCCGGGTCAGCGGCAACATCCAGACCGATTCGCTGGTGATCTCCAAGGGCGGCTTCTTCAACGGCAACGTGACCAAGATCAACGAGGACGGCAAGGGCCAACGCTCTGTCTATCTGATCGACGAGAAGCGCGTCGGTCGGTAACCGACGCATCGGGCCGCGGCCACCATGTCCTGGGGCAGGAACGTGAAGGCCTCGCCGAAGTCGGGCGACCTGACCGCCTTCATCGACGAAGGCTCGCAGATCGAGGGCAAGTACACGTTCGACGGAACCGTGATGATGAACGGCCACTTCAGCGGCGAGATCCACACGAAGGACACGCTGATCGTGGGCGAGAAGGGCGTGGTCAACGCCAGCATCAGGGCCGGAACGGTCGTCATCAGCGGCGAGGTCGTGGGCAACGTGCTGGCCACCCAGCGCGTCGAGCTCAGGGGGACCGCGCGCGTCTTCGGTGACGTCGAGGCGCCCGTCGTCGTCGTCGAGGAAGGCGTGCTCTTCGAGGGCCACTGCAAGATGACCAAGGGCCGGCCGGCCGAGGTGGCGTCGGGACGCGAGCACTCAGTCCTCCACTTGAAGCGCTAGCGGGCGAGGGCGACGCAGGCCACGCCCGCGAGCACGACCCCGGCCGCCGCCAGGCGACGGGCGAGTCGTCCTTCTCCGAACCAGATCCCGCCGATCAGCACCGAGAAGACGATCGAGGTTTCACGCGCCGCCACCACGTAGGCCGCCTTCGAGAGCCGAAAGGCGAACAGCACCAGCAGGTAGCTGGTGAGATTGAGGCACGCGGCCACGAGGATCGTCGGCCAGTTGATCCTCCACTCGTGTCGCAACGCCGCCGCGCGCCAGACCGATGGCAGGAGCAGCACGCTGATCCCCGCGCCCATGAGTGCCAGGTACGGCAGCGGGTGCAGCGTGGTGACACCGACCTTGTCCACCAGCGAGTAGGTGGCGATCGTCACTCCAGTGACCACGGCCCACCCGGTCCCCTTCCCCACGCCCCCGCCCGGCTGACGACGAAAGCCGCCCGCCGCAACGTTCGCCAGGACGATCCCGATGACGACCAGGCCGACGCCGGTGGCGCCGAGCGGTGACAGGCGTTCGCCGAGCCACAGGAGAGCGCCCACGGGCACCAGGCCCACACCGAGGCCCCGCGCGATGGGATAGACGAGGGAGAAGTCTCCGCTCCCCAGCGCACGCCCCAAGGCGTAGAAGTACGCCGCGTGGATCACGATCGTGCCGATCACGTACGGTACGGCCGAGGCCGGGAGTCCGTCTCGCAGGAACCCGGCGCTCAGCGGCAAGAAGATCAGGGTTGCCAGCGTCACCGACGACCAGAGGAAGGCGAGCGGGTTGCCGGCGCGCTTGGCCAGCGCGTTCCATCCGGAGTGGACGAGCGCGGCCGTCAGCACGAGCGCCAGCGCCGTGCCCGACATCAGCGGGAGCCCGCGCCCGGTGCCGGCGAAACGGTCACGAGCCGCGGATCGACAGGTCGTCGAAGGCGGTGATGGAATCCGCCTTGGTCCACAGGCCGACCTGTCCTGCCCGGGAGCGCGTGTCGTGATGATCCAGGAGCAGTCTGTCGTCGAGCCAGCTCTGCAGATGATCACCGACGGCGAGGATGCGGAGCGTGTGCCACTGGCCGAGAGCCGGGGCCTTCACGTCGGCCGTGGCGAGCTGACGACGTCGGCGGTCGTAGTGATAGAGACGAAGGTTGTCCTCGAGGGCGTTGGCGCGGACGACGTAATACCGGCCGCCGTCGAAGCGGACCACGATGCCCCCCGACGCATCCTCGCGGCCCGAGATCGGCTTGAACTTCACCGAGGCGTCGACGTCGGAGAAGGGCCCGGGTGGGGCCACGATGACGTTGAAGGCGTTGCCGGTGCTTCGCTGGACGAGCACCCTTCGCCCGCTCGGCGCACTGTCCATCTCCTCGACCGTCCACGTCCCCGCCACGGTCGTCCATCCCGTCACGTCGCCCGACTCGAAATCGAAGCGGCTGAGAGTGACGCGGTCGAGAATCTTGACCTCGGCCGGCGCTGCCATCATCACCACGGTGCCTTTCAGCAGGCCGCGTCGCGTCAGCATGGCCCTAGAGTCGCCAACCGGTGGTCAGGGCCCGAACGCGCGCGAGGAGCTCGTCCATGTCCAACGTCGTCAACCGGCGGTCTGCGACGACAGGGCGCCCGTGGACCCAGACGTCGGTGATCGCCCGGGGCGACATCGCGTAGACGACGGAGGCGAGCAGATCGGTGCGCGGGTGCAGCGAAGGGTCGCCGAGATCGACGGCCACGAGGTCGGCGAGCTGACCACGGGCGATCGTGCCGGTGTCGAGGTCCAGCATGGCCGCGCCCGATCGAGTACCGAGGTCGAACGCCGCCTTCGCGCCCAGCGCGGTTCCGTCGAGATGGCGGACGCGCTGCAGGAGCGAGGTCATCCGCACCTCCTCGAAGACCGAGAGGCGGTTGTTCGTGCAGCCGCCGTCGGTGCCGAGCCCGGCGCGAACGCCGGCCGCCAGCATCTCGGTCACGCGACTGATCCCGTCCCCCAGGAACATGTTCGACGACGGACAGTAGGCAAGCGCGGCACCGCGAGCCGCCATCAGCGCGATCTCGTCGTCGTCGAGCCACACGCAGTGTACGGCGATCGTCCGCGGCCCCAGCACACCGAGCGTGTCGAGGTAGCGGATCGGGGTCGCTCCGTGCTCGGCGAGGGTCCGCTGGCCCTCGTACTGCCCCTCGGCCACGTGGATGTGAAACGGCGTGCCCGCCTGTTCCGCGACTTCCCAGCCGGCCCGGATCATGGCAGACGACGCCCCGTGCGGACTGTGGGGCGCCGGGTGGACGTCGACCGTCTCGTCGTGCCGATGGCGCGCGATGAGCGATTCCACGCGTCGGCGCGCATCGGGGACGGACTCGCGGTAGCGCTTGGGAGCGCCCTCCCAGTCGTAGAGGGCGCGCGCCAGCACGAGCCGGATGCCCACGCGGCGCGCCGCCTCGATGACGGCCTCCGCGTTCTCGTTGCCGTCGTCGTTCAGGTAGAAAAAATCCACGCAGGTGGTCGCGCCGTGGCACAGCATCTCGGCGAAGGCGAACGCCGCGCCCAGTGCGATGCCATTCCGATCGAGTCGCTCCGAGAAGGGATAGAGCACGCGGTCGCGCCAGCCCATGAAATCCAGGTCGTCACCGAGCCCGCGCAACAGCGACTGAAAGGCGTGGCAATGGGCGTTCACCGTCCCCGGCAGCAGTGCCTTGTCCCGAAGCCTCACGTCGCCGGGCTCGCCGGCACCCGCCGGGCCGATGAACGCGATCCGGCCGTCGGTGATCGCAATCGCGCGGTCGGCCGCCCAGCCGTCGGGCGTGAGGGCGAGGTCCGGCAGGAGCCTCACGTCCGGACCGGCCTCTCCGTCAGACCGCCATGATGTGGTAACCGCAGTCGACGTAGATCACCTCGCCGGTGATTCCGGACGAGAGCGGCGAGGCGAGGAAGAGCGCGGTGTCGCCGACCTCGCGCAACTCGACGTTGCGCTTGAGCGGCGCCTTCTCCGCGTGGTGCTTGAGGATCTCCGTGAAGCCGCGGATGCCGCGGGCGGCCAGCGTGTTGACCGGCCCCGCCGAGATCGCGTTCACACGAATCCCCCGCGCGCCCACGTCGGCGGCGAGATACCGGATGGTCGCTTCCAGCGACGCCTTCGCCACGCCCATGACGTTGTAGCCGGTGGCGACCTTTTCGGCGCCGTAGTACGTCATGGCCAGGACGGACGCTTGGCCCGACTTCTCGAGCAGCGGCAGCGCCGCGCGGGTGAGGCCGACCAGGGAGTACGCGGAGATGTCGTGGGCGACCCGGAAGCCCTCGCGCGACGTCTTGCTGAAGGCGCCCTCCAGATCTTCCCGCTGAGCGAACGCCACCGAGTGTACGAGGACGTCGAGCGCGCCGGTCTCGCGCCCGAGGGCCGTGAAGACGCCGGCGATCTCGGTGTCGGAGGTGACGTCGCACGGATAGAGCAGCGAGCCCGGAAGCGTGCCGGCCAGCTCTTCGACGTTCTCCTTCAGCCGGTCGCCCTGGTACGTGAAGGCGAGTCTCATCCCGGCGGCCGAGAGCGACTGAGCGATGGCCCAGGCGATCGAGCGCTTGTTGGCGACGCCGAAGATGATCCCCGTCTTGCCGTCCAGGAGCTTCATGGGCCCTCCGTGGGGTCATGATAGTACGACGGTGGGGTGAGAGGAGACGCGCCCGGACGCGAGCGGCTACTGGTTCTTCGTTCGCAGCGCCTCGAGCTCCGGGCCGAAGAGGATCTCGTACAGCCGGTGGCACGGCACGATCCCGGCGATGCCCGCGTTCGACACGCTCGCCGGGATCGCACCGCCGTCCGGCACGGAAACCGCGGGCCGCACGGTCGCGGACTGGCCCGTCATGACGCCCGCCAGTTTGAAGAGCGCGTACGCGTTGGGCTGCAGCGAGCCGCGGTAGAGGAACACCGGCGATCTGCTGGTGCCGCCGGACGAGGCGGACTCCATGAGGTAGAGATTCATCTTCGTGCCCTCCCAGCTGATCGGCTCACCAGTGACGAGGGCGATCCTTCCGAATCTCACGACCGGGTAGTTTCGCGGCTCTCCGGCGAATGGCGTGAACAGGCCGGCGAAGAAGACCTCCGTGCCTTCGACGATCTGGAGCTGGGTGAACTCGTCTTTCGCCGTGAGGTAGTCGCGCGGAACGAACTTGAAATCGAACACGGTGTCGTCGAGCGACACCGGAAAGACGGCGAGATCGACGGCGGGATCGCTGTGAAAGAACGTCCGGCGTTCACGGTCGCCCTCACCCGAGATCCTCAGGCGGACGAAGCCCGCCGATCCATCGAGCCGGTTGAAACGGACGAGGATCGTGCTGAATCGGGTGCCCGCTCCGGTCGACTGCGGGTTCTCCCCGGTCATCGCTCAGAAAGACGAACGCGACGGCCTTCTTCACATCGGAGGGAATCGACGCAGCCAACGAGGACGAGACGAACGCGCACAGGACTCCGACGAGAGCCACGACCCCACCGAGGTTCGCTCCTCGCCTCATCGCGCTCGGCCGCCCACCGGGGTTCAGCATAGCATCGGCGCTCCGGCGATCCCGCGAAATCCCCGACCGATCGGGGGCATCGCAGGACGGGTGGGGTATACTCCGGCGACGTGATCGCCCATCCCATCGAGTCCAAGACGCCGTGAGCAAGCTCGGCGTCGTCCTCCCCTTCTCCGCGTTCCCCGGCCGCGAGATGATCGCGCTCGCCCAGGAAGCGGAGACGCGCGGCTACGACACGGCGTGGGCCGCCGAGGCCTCGGGCGCCGACGCCTTGATGACGCTGGCCGTGATCGCGGTGCACACCTCGCGGTTGCGTGTGGCGAGTGGCATCGTCCCCATCCAGACGCGGACACCGATCGTGCTGGCCATGGCGGCGACCACGCTCGGTCACCTGGCACCGGGCCGTGTCGCGCTCGGCGTCGGCGTGTCGAGCCCGATCATCGTCGGCCAGTGGCACGGCCTGCCGTTCCGCAAGCCACTCGCGCACATGCGCGAGGCGGTGCAGGTCCTTCGTCTCGCGCTGTCCGGCGAGCGCGTCAACTTCGAGGGCGAGTTCTACCGGATCAAGAACTTCCGGCTGAGCCTGCCGTCGACGCCCGTGCGCATCTACCTGGGCGCGCTCGGGCCGAAGATGCTGGAGCTGGCCGGCGAGGTCGCCGACGGCGTGCTCCTCAACTGGCTGGCCCCCGAAACCGTGGGGGCCTCCATTCGCCACATCGAGACCGGGGCACGCCGGGCCGGACGCGGCCTCGGCGACCTCGAGATCGCGGCCTTCGTGCGCACGTGCGTGACCGACGATGAAGCGCCCGCCCGGCAGTGGCTCGCGCGCGACATCACCGGCTACGCGATCGTCGACGCCTACGCGGAGTTCTTCCGGTCGTCGGGCTTCACCACCGAGGTGGATGCGATCAACGCGGCCTGGAAGGCCGGTGACCGTGCCGGCGCGGTGTCGAAGATCTCCCCGCGCGTGCTGGACGGCCTCGGCGTCATCGGGCCCGCGGAGTTCTGCCGCGAGCGTGTCGCCCAGTTCGCGAAGGCCGGGCTCACCATGCCGGTCGTCATGCCGTTCTCGCCCGACGCCGATCCCCGGCCGTCGCTCCTCCGCACCATCCGCAGCTTCCCGTGATCGTTCTCGGCGTCATCCCGGCGCGGCTCCAGTCGTCCCGGCTGCCCCGCAAGGTCCTGCGCGAGATCGCCGGCCGTCCCATGCTGTGTCACGTGTACGAGCGCGCGCGGAAGGCCGGCGTCCTCAGCGACGTGATCGTCGCGACCGACGCCGATGAGGTCGTCGCCGCCTGCCGTGGCTTCGGCATCCCCGCTGTCCTGACGTCCAGAGATCATCCGTCGGGCACCGATCGGGTGTGGGAAGTCGCTCAGACGCGTGCCGCCGACGTGTACGTCAACATCCAGGGCGACGAGCCGCTCCTCACGTCGGGGCACGTCGCTCGGCTGGTCGAGCCGTTCCTGGCGCGGCCAGAGACCGAGGTGAGCACGCTCTGCATCGTGGCCACCGCCGAGGAGATCGCCAGCCCCAGCGTCAACAAGGTCGTGTTCGGGCCCGGCGGCCGGGCGCTCTACTTCTCGAAGTTCGGCATTCCCTTCGACCGTGATGGCCGCGACGTCATCCGCTACAAGCACGTCGGGCTCTACGCGTACCGCAAGGCGGCGCTCGACCGCTTCCATGCCCTGCCCCCGTCGATCCTCGAGCAGAGCGAAGGCCTCGAGCAGCTCCGCTTCCTCGAGCACGGCGTCTCCATCACCGTGATGGAGACCAACGAGCCAACCATCGGGGTCGACACCGAGGAGGACCTGAAGGCCGTCGAGGCGTACCTGGCCGGCCGCCGCGTGTGATCGGCCGCTTCACGATCCTCGGCCTGATCCTGGCCGCGCAGACCCTCGCCAACATCGGGCCGCTCGGCATTCCCGCCATCGCGAAGCTGATTCGCGAGGACCTCGGGCTCACGCTCACGCAAGCCGGATCGTTCCTCTCCGCCTACTACATCGGCCCGATCTTGATGTCGATGCCGGCCGGCACGATGGCCGACCATTGGGGAATCAAGCGCACGCTGGTCCTCGGTCAGATCGTGATCGCCGCCGGGCTGCTCGCGGTCAGCGCGGCCGGCTCCTACCCGACGCTCATCGTGCTGATGATCGTCGCCGGTTTCGGCTACGGGATGCTCAACCCGACGTCGACCAAGGCCGTGATGGCGTGGTTCCCTCCGGCCCAGCGGGCGACCGTGATCGGGCTGAAGCAAGTCGGGCTTCCGTTCGGTGGCGCGCTCGGGGCCGCGCTGATGCCCGCCCTCGCGCTGGCCGTGGGCTGGCGGCTCGCCGTCGTCACGTCGGCGCTGGTGATCCTCTCCACGGCCGTCGCATCTCTGCTGATCTATCGCGACCCCGCGGGCCTCCCCCCGCCCACGACGGGAGCGCGCACGGCCTTCCGGGCCGTACTCCTCACCCGCGACCTGTGGCTGGTGGCGATCGCCACGCTGATGTTCGCCGGCGTGCAGACGGTCTTCATGGCGTTTCTCGTGCTCTACCTCACCGACGTCGCGGCGCTTCCGCTCCTCGCGGCCGGGCGCTACCTGGCACTCGCGCAGGTCGCCGGGATGGCCGGGCGCATCATCTTCGGCGTGCTCTCGGATCGCACGTTCGGCGGACGCCGTCGCATGCCGCTGGCGCTGGCGGGGATCGGGTCGGCGCTCTGTTCGGTGGCCATCGCCATGATCGGGCCCAACACCGGCGCGCTGACGCTGGCGCTGATCGCGCTCGTCTTCGGCTTCTGCGGCATCGGCTGGAACGGCGTCCAGCACACGCTGATGGCGGAGCTGGCGGGGGCGCGCTCGGCGGGGACCGCGGTCGGGCTCGGGCTGGCCGTCTCCTCCCTCGGTGTGACGCTGGGGCCGCCGATCTTCGGGTGGTGCGTCGAGCGCGTCGGTAGCTACCGCGGGCCGTGGATCGGGTTAGCCGGCCTCATGCTGGTCGCGCTCGCCGTGCTCGCCACGGTCCGCGAGCGCCCGCGCATGACCTGAGCCACCACCCGCCCCGCGAAGCTCGACGGTCCGTGTCGGGAACGGCATCCCGATGCGCTCGGCCCGCAAGCGGCGCAGGATGCGCTTGCGCAGCTCGTGCTGGACCGGGTACTGGTCGACGAACGATGCGACCTGGCAGACCAGGGTGAAGTCGAGCGACGACTCGCCGAACCCGGGGATGAGCCGAGCGATCGGCCGCGGATCGTCCAGGAGCCCGGGCACGTCCGGCGCCGCTCGCGTCGCCTCGTCCACCAGCACGGCTTCCACCCGGTCGGGATCGCTGTCGTAATCGACGCTCACGCGGATCCCAAGCGCGAGGCGCGACTGCGGCAGGTCGTAATTGGTGATGATCGATTCGGCCACGCGCTTGTTCGGGACGACGACCACGCTGTCTTGCAGCATCCTCACCCGCGTCGAGCGCCAGCCGACATCGACGACGTAGCCCTCCACGGAGTCGGCGATCTTCACGTAGTCGCCCACGCGAATCGGGCGGTCGGCCAGCAGGTGCATGCCGGCGAACGGGTTCGACAGCGTATCCTGCAGCGCGAGCGCGACGGCGAGCCCGCCGACGCCGAGCGCCGTCAGGATGGGCGCGATGTGGATCCCGAGCGCCGAGAGCAGGACGAGAAAACCGACGGCGAGAATGGTCAGCCGGCTCGCCGCGCGCGCCAGGCCGGTCACGGGGACGCCGAACGCGCGGCTCTCGCCGACACGCGTGATCAGTGTTTCCACCATCCCGGCCAGGGTGATCGTGACCGACAGGATAATGGACGCCTGAAGAATGGTCGTGAGCTCGCCGGTGAGACGGCGGGGCAGCACGTCCGCCTCGCTCGCCGCCTCGATCGTCACGTAGAACGCCATCACGCCGCACCACAGCAGCGACGGCAGGCGTATGGCCTGGAGAAACGCCGCCAGAGCGCCGGGCCCAGTCGCCCACCGATTGAACACGGTCATCACGGCCCAGCGGAGCGCGAGCACGGCGATCAGTGCGACGGCGAATCCGAGGGCGGGCCACAGCAGGTGCTGCATTGGGGGCATGCTATCGTAGGTGCCACCGTGCCTCCCCGCTCATTCTTCTACGGCTGGATCGTGCTCGGCGCCGCTGCGTTCATCACCTGCATCGGCATGGGCACGCTGTTCTCGCTCGGGATCTTCCTCAAGCCGATCGAAGAGTCGATGGGGTGGAGCCGGACGGGCATCTCGACGATCGCGCTCCTGAACTGGATCTTCATGGGCGTGGGCTCGTTCCTGTGGGGCACGCTCTCGGATCGCTTCGGCACGCGCACGGTCGTCCTCGCCGGAGGCGCGCTGCTGGGGCTCGGCCTCGTGCTCTCGAGTCAGGTCCAGGCGCTCTGGCAGCTCGACGTAACCTTCGGGGTGATGGTCGGCTTCGGAGTCGGCGCGTTTTATGCGCCGCTCACCGCCACCGCCACCAAGTGGTTCACAGCGAACCGCGGCCTGGCCGTGGCCCTGGTCTCCGCTGGAATCGGGTTTGGCGTCCTGCTGATCTCGCCGCTCGCGCGTGCGCTGACCACGCTGTTCGACTGGCGGATCGCGATGCTCGTCCTCGGCGACCTGGCCTGGCTCGTCGTCATCCCGGCCGCGCTGCTGATCCGCGAGGAGCCCGCCGATCTCGGCGCCACCGCGCGGGGCGGCGTCGCGTCGGTCGGCCGTGACTACACCACGCGCCAGGTCCTCGGCACGCCCCAGTTCTGGGCCATCGCGCTGACGCACTTCGCCTGCTGCGCCGCCCACTCCGGGCCGATCTTTCACATGGTCACGCACGCGATGGATCAGGGCGTGGCGAAGATGACGGCCGCCACCGTGCTGAGTCTGTCCGGCCTGGCCTCGGTCGTCGGCCGCATCGCGACCGGCATGATCGCCGACCGCGTCGGCGCGAAGCCGACGTTGATCACCGGGCTCGCGCTCCAGGCGGTCGTCGTCGCCCTCTATCTCTTCGCCCACGATGCCGGCGCGTTCTACCTCCTGGCGCTCGTCTTCGGAGTCGCGTACGGCGGGGTGATGCCGCTCTACGCGCTGGTCACGCGCGAGTACTTCGGCGAGAAGGTCATGGGCTCCGCCTACGGCGCGGTCTTCCTCATCTCCACGCTGGGCATGGGCGTCGGCTCGTTCGCCGGCGGATGGATCTTCGATCATCTCGGGAGCTACGCCTGGCTCTACCTGTCGTCGACTGCCATCGGCGTGATGGCCGGCGTCCTGGCGCTCACCTTCCGTCCCCCGCGCCTGCTTCGGCTCGCCACGGCAGCCCACTGACCGCCTCTGGGGCGGTGTCGCTTCGGGGTAGGCGGTTGACACCCCAGGCGCCGGGGTGGTATCACTCGGTCACTTTTCTCGATGTTTCGCCATCATTTACGACGCAGCGCACGACCCCGAGAAAGGTGACCCAAGGAGGCCTCCCAGCATGAGTGCAGAGCATCTGGATCGGCGTGATTTCCTGAAGGTGTCCGGCGGCATCGCGGGCATCTTGGCCGCGGGGCGCGCCCCCGCCTTCGCACAGGGCACCAAGCTTCACTGGGTGCGCTGGGTGGACTTCATTCCCGAGTCGGATGTGGAGCTCAAGCGCTCGATGGCCGACGCGTCGAAGGCGCTCGGCGCCGAGATCCAGCTCGAGACCATCAACGCCAACGATCTGCAGCCCCGGATCACCGCCGCCATCCAGTCGGGGTCCGGCGCGGACATCTTCAACTTTCAGTACAACTGGCCGCACCTCTACCAGAACGCCGTGGTCGACGTGAGCGACGTGGTCAACGAGGTCGCCAAGGCCGAGGGGGGCCTCTACGGCGTCTGGGCGCCGTCGTGCCAGGTCAACGGCAAGTGGCTGTCGATGCCGCACTCGATCGTCGGCAACGCCGTTGCCTATCGCCGGTCGTGGCTCAAGGAGGCCGGCGCCAGCCAGTTCCCGAAGACGTGGGACGAGGCGCGCAAGGTCTTCGCTCCCCTCAAGAAGAAGGGCAAGCCGTACGGCCAGACGCTGGGCCACACCTTCGGCGACGCTCCGACCTTCACGTACACGATGCTGTGGGCGTTCGGCGGGGCCGAGACCGACAAGACCGGCAAGAAGGTCACCATCAATAGCAAGGGCACCCTCGAGTCGGTGAAGTTCATGCAGGCGTTCTGGAAGGAATGCTGCGACGAGGGCGGCCTGGCCTGGGACGACACCAACAACAACCGCGCGTTCCACGCCGGCGAGATCAGCGCGACGCTGAACGGCGCGTCGATCTACATCGTCGCCAAGCGTCAGAAGGACAAGATCAAGGACGACAAGGGCGAGCCGCTGTTCCAGGACATCGATCACGCGCCGCTCCCGGCCGGCCCCGCCGGGGCGTACCTGCTCTTCCTCAACCAGTCGCACGCGGTCATGAAGTACGGCAAGAATCAGAAGCTGGCCAAGGACTTCCTGCGCTGGCTGCACAAGCCCGAGAACTACGGCAAGTGGTTCACCACGCAGGAGGGTTATTCGGTCGGCGCGACCAAGAAGTGGGAGAACGAGCCCATGTGGGGCAAGCTCGACGAGCCGCTCAAGATGTTCCGCACGGCCGCGCGGAACACGCGGTTGTTCGGCTACGCCGGGCCCTCCACGGCCAAGGCCACCGAGGGCTTCACGAAGTACATCGTCACCGACATGTACGCCAAGGCCGTGCAGGGCATGCCGGCCGAGGACGCCGTGAAGTGGGCGGAGACCGAGCTGAAGAAGATCTACGAGGCGTAGTCAGCCCGGGAGGGCGCGATGGATCGCAGGGGCTTTCTGAAGACGACAGGCGTGGCGGGCATCCTGGCCGCGGGCCGCGCACCCGCTTTCGCGCAGGGCACGAAGCTGCACCTGTTGCGCTGGGTGGACTTCGTACCCGCCGGCGATCAGATCCTTCGCCAGCAGCTCCTGCCCGAGGCTGGCAAGGCGTTGGGCGTCGAGGTCCAGCTCGAAACGATCAACGCCAACGATCTGCAACCGCGCATCACCGCAGCCATCCAGTCGGGATCTGGCGCCGATATCATCATGACGCTCCACAACTGGCCCCACCTCTACAAGTCGAGCGTCGTCGACGTCACCGACGTTGCCGAGGGCATCGCCAAGGACCAGGGGGGCTTCTACGCGCAAGCCGAGCAGGCCGTCAAAGACGGCAAGCAGTATCTGGCCGTCCCGTTCGGCGTCAACGGACTTCTCATCGCCTATCGGAAGTCGTGGTTCAAGGAAGCCGGAGCTGAGACGCCGCCGAAGACGCTCGACGAATACCGGCAGCTCGGGACGCGACTCAAGAAGAAGGGCCACCCGATCGGCCAGACGCTCGGTCACACCTTCGGCGACGCGCCGGCCTGGAGCTATCCGATGCTCTGGAACTTCGGCGCCGCCGAGCGCGACCGCCAGGGCAAGACCAAGCTCGACAGCAAGGAAACGGTCGAGTCGGTCAAATGGATGACGGCGTTCTGGAAGGACGCCTGCGACGAGGGGGGCTTCGCCTGGGACGACACGAACAACAACCGGGCGTTCCTGGCCGGCGAGATCGCCGCCACGCTCAACGGCGCATCGATCTACATCGCGGCCAAGCGCCAGCAGGACAAGATCAAGGACGAGCGTGGGGAGCCGATGTGGCGTGACATCGATCACTTCGCCATTCCCGCCGGACCGGCGGGAACGTGGGGCTATCACATCCCGTTCGCCCATATGGTCATGAAGTACTCGAAGAACCAGAAACCCGCCAAAGACCTGCTCCGGTGGCTCGGCGCGAAGGACCAGTTCGCCAAATGGTTCGAAGTGATGGAGGGCTTCTCGGCCGGATCCACGAAATACTGGGAGCGGAATCCGCTGTGGGGCCGGCTCGACGACGCGATGAAGCTCTACCGCACGGCCGCTCAGGCTTCCCGGATCATCGGGTGGGAGGGCGCGCCCGACGCCAAGGCGAGCGAGGTGTACTCCAAGTACGTCGTCACCGACATGTACGCCAAGGCCGCGCAGGGCCTGGCTCCAGCCGACGCGGCCAAGTGGGCGGCCGCCGAGTTGCAGAAGATCTACGGATAGATGAGCAAGCCGATCGCGGGCGGGTCCAACGGCGCTGCCGGTCTCGAGGTGGCGCTGCCCCGTCCGCGCGCGATCCGCCCGCGCACCGGCGGCCACGTCCTCGAGAACGAGCGTCTTCTCGCCTTCGCCCTGCTGTCGCCGACGGTGGTGCTCCTCGGCATGTTCATCGCGTATCCCTTCGTGATGGGCGTCTGGCTGTCGCTCTCCAGTACGAGCGTGGGCAACATCGGGGAGTTCGTCGGGGCCCGCAACTTCGTCAAGGCCTGGAACGATTCGATCTTCCAGACGGCGTTCAAGAACACGTTCATCTACACGTTCTGGGCCACCATCTTCAAGTTGTCGCTCGGCATGTGGCTGGCCCTGCTCCTGAACCGCAGCTTCCGGGGCAAGCGCATCGTGCGCGCGTCGATGCTCCTGCCCTTCATCGTGCCCACCGTGCTGTCGACCTTCGCGTGGCGCTGGATGTTCGATCCGACCTTCAGCGTGCTGAACTGGCTCCTGTACCAGAGCGGCTTCATCGTCACCAAGCTGCCGTTCCTGTCCGACGGCACCTACGGCATGTGGTGTGCGATTACCGTCAACACGTGGCGCGGCATGCCGTTCTTCGCGATCACGCTGCTGGCCGGGCTCCAGACGATCAACCCCGACTTGCACGAGGCCGCCTCGCTCGACGGCGCCAACGGCTGGCGGCGCTTCTGGAACGTGACCTGGCCGCTGCTCAAGCCGGTGACGCTCGTCGTGGTCGTCTTCTCAGTGATCCAGACGTTCTCCGACTTTCAGCTCATCTACGTGCTGACCGGCGGCGGCCCGGCCAACGCCACGCATCTCCTGGCGACGTACGCCTATCAGATCGGCGTGGCCACCGGCCTGCTCGGCGAGGGCGCGGCCATCTCGCTCTTCATGCTTCCCGTCCTCTTCGTCGTCGTCTGGCTCCAGCTCCGCTATCTCCGGAGGCTCGAGGGCGCATGATCGCCAGCACCGGACTGCGACCTGGAGTCACAACGATGATCGCGCGTGCGGAGCCCCAGGTCCCTCGCCGACCGTCGATCGGGCGTGCGGAGCCCCGCGTACCCATCGCTCGCCACCCTCGGCTCGAGCCGAGCTGGAGCCCTCGATAAATGGTCATCGAGCGGCGGTGGAAGAAGTGGGTATTCTTCTACATCCCGCTGACCGTCTTCGTCGTCGGCACGCTTTTTCCCTTCTACTGGATGTTCGTGACCGCGATCCGGCCGGACTCCGAGCTGTACCGGTCGTGGCGGGCGGTCAACAACGCGCCGTTCTGGACGCTGCATCCCACGCTCGAGCACTTCCAGGACCTGATGGCGAAGACGACGTTCCCGGTCTGGCTCTGGAACACGTTCTTCATCGCCGTGGTGTCCACGCTCATCTCGCTCTTCTGCGGGCTCCTGGCCGGGTACGCGCTCGCCCGCCTGAAGTTCCCGATGGCCGGCACGCTCGGCACGTCGATCTTCGTCACCTATCTCGTGCCGCCCACGCTCCTGTTCATCCCGCTCGCCGACATCATCCGGAACTTCCAGCTCGGCAACACCCCGTGGGCGCTGATCCTCACCTACCCGACCTTCCTGGTCCCCTTCTGCACCTGGCTCTTGATGGGCTACTTCAAGACCATTCCCAAGGAGCTCGAGGAGTGTGCGCGCATCGACGGCGCCACGCGCTTCGGCGCCATGGTGCGCATCATCTTTCCGATCGCCGTCCCGGGCATCCTCTCGGCCGGCATCTTCGCGTTCACGCTGTCGTGGAACGAGTTCATCTACGCGCTGGTCTTCCTCTCCTCACCCGAGCGGAAGACCGTGCCGGTGGGCGTGGTGTCGGAGCTGATCCGCGGTGACATCTACTTCTGGGGCCAGCTGATGGCGGGAGCGCTGCTCGGTTCGATCCCGGTCGCGCTCGTCTATTCGTTCTTCGTGGAGTATTACGTGACGGGGCTCACGGGCTCCGTCAAAGGGTAAAGGAGATCGCGATGGCGCAGGTCCTCATGAAAGATCTGAACAAGAAGTACGACGAAGTCCACGCCGTCAAGGACGTCAACCTGCACATCCGCGACAAGGAGTTCGTCGTCCTCGTCGGGCCTTCGGGATGCGGCAAGTCGACCACGCTCCGCATGGTCGCCGGCCTGGAGGAGATCACCTCCGGGGAGATCTCGATCGGCGAGCGGGTGGTCAACGATCTGCCCCCGAAGGACCGCGACATCGCGATGGTGTTCCAGAACTACGCGCTGTACCCGCACATGACCGTGTACGACAACATGGCGTTCGGGCTCAAGATGCGCAAGTTCCCCAAGGCCGAGATCGCCAAACGCGTCCACGAGGCGGCCGAGATCCTCGGCATCCAGGAGCTGCTCAAGCGCAAGCCGCGCCAGCTCTCGGGCGGCCAGCGCCAGCGCGTCGCGGTCGGACGCGCCATCGTCCGCCATCCCCAGGTGTTCCTGTTCGACGAGCCGCTGTCCAACCTGGACGCCAAGCTCCGGGTGCAGATGCGCGTCGAGCTCAAGCGCCTGCACGACCGCCTCGAGACCACCGCCATCTACGTGACCCACGACCAGGTCGAGGCCATGACGCTCGGCGATCGGGTCGTCGTGATGAAAGACGGCTGGGTGCAGCAGGTGGGCGAGCCCCTCGAGCTCTACTCGAAGCCGGCCAACCGCTTCGTGGCCGGCTTCATCGGCTCGCCGGCCATGAACTTCATCGAGGTCGGGATCAAGGACGGCGGCGCGCTGTGGGCGGAGACGGCCGGCTTCCGCGTGAAGATCCCACCCGACCGCGCCGAGCGCCTGAAGTCTTATGCGGGGCAGCCGGTGACGGTCGGCATCCGGCCGGAAGACCTGCGCCTGGCCACCGGCGGCGATTCCTCGGACCACACGTTCGACGCCGTCGTCGACGTGGTCGAGCCCCTCGGCTCCGAGATCCTGCTCGACGTCAAGGCCGGCTCCAACACGATGGTGGCGCGCGTCGAGCCGACCGTGCGCGTCAAGGTTCACGAGCCGATCCGTCTGGCCCTGAACGCCGAGCGGCTGCACTTCTTCGACAAGAAGAGCGAGGCCGCAATCTGATGTTGGAGGGGGCCGCCACGGCCCCCTCCTCCGGAGTTGGGGGGACCCGTACCGCTTCCCCCCAAACCCCCCTCTTTTCCGCGAGGTCGGAGCTCTCGCGCCGGTATCGCCGGCGGGCGCGGGCGCGGGAGATCGCGACCGCCTATGCGCTGCTCACGCCGACACTGCTGCTGCTCTCACTGGTGTTGGCATATCCCCTCGCCTGGGAAGTGTGGATCAGCCTGACCAACTTCTCGCCGCTCAACGACGGCCCGACCGCATTCGTCGGCGTCGCCAACTACCGGCATCTCCTGTCCACCGAAGAGTTCTGGCGCTCGGCCACCGTGACGGTCGTCTACGCGGTCGTCACCAGCGCGGCGAAGCTCGCGCTGGGCATCGGGTTCGCGCTCTTGCTGGCGCGGCCGTTCCGGGGGCGCGCGCTGGTCTTCCTGGCGATCTTCCTGCCCTGGGCCTACCCGGCCAGCGTCAGCGTCATCGGATGGTACTGGACGCTGAGTCCTCCCATCCCCACCGCCTACAGCGTGTTCATGGGGACCATGAAGTATGCGGTCGATGGCGCGTTCGGCGGCGGCGCCTGGGCCTTTCTGAGCGTGATCCTCTTCAATATCTGGCGAGGCAGCTCGTTCATCGGGGTGTTCCTCCTGGCCGGCATCAACGCGATTCCCCCCGAGCTCTTCGAAGAGGCGCTCCTCGAGTCCAAGAGTCGCTGGCAGCGCTTCTGGCTCGTGACGGTCCCGCTGCTGAAGCCGTTCATCGCGCTCGCCATCTTTCTGTCCCTCACCACCGCCTTCGCCGACCTGGCCAACGTCTGGATGCTGACGGCGGGGCGCATCGTCTTCCCGGTCGTGGGCACCCACGCCTACTGGCTGGCCATCAAGGGGGGACAGTACGGGCCCGCGGCCGCGCTCTCGTTGATGCTCGTCCCCGTTCTGCTGGCAACGCTGCTCGTCCTGTTTCGGATCTTCGACTCTCCGGAGGCGACACACGCATGAATCCCCGCCCCTGGTGGCGGAAGCTGGGACACGGGAGTCTGCTGGTCCTGGCCACGGTCTATTGCCTGTTCCCGATCTACTTCATGCTCGTGCAGTCGCTCAAGTCGGCCCACGAGGACGTCTTCGGCAACCCGCTGATCGTGACGAGCCCGACCTTCGAAAACTTCGCGGAATTGTTCGAGCGGGAGGGCGAGGTCCGGGGGTTCGTGGGCCGCGCGCTCCGTCGCTCCTATCCGTTCCTCGACTGGCTCGAGAACACGATCGTCGTGTTCACCGGCTCGGTGGCGGTGACGCTGGTGGCGAGCATTCTGGCCGCGTACGCCATCGGCCGGCTCCGCCCTCCCGGGTTCCGGTGGTGGCGTCGGATCATCTTCGCGACCTACGTGATTCCTCACACGATTCTCTTCGTCCCGCTCTACCAGGTCGTGATCCGGCTGCACCTGGACGACAACCTGCTGGCGCTCCTCCTCGTCTATCCGACGCTCGCGCTGCCGTTCTGCGTCTGGGTCCTCTCGACGCACTTCCAGCACTTCCCCCGGGAGGTGGAGGAAGCGGCGCTGATCGAGGGCGCCAGCCGCGCCCGTGCGTTCTGGAAGATCATCCTTCCCATGAGCCGGCCCGTGATCGTGGCCTCCGGGATCTTCACCCTGGGAACGATCGCCAGCGATTTCATGTTGGCCTCCGTCTTCCTCCTCAGCGGCCACAACCAGACCATTCCGGCCGGCCTCGCGACGATGGAGGTGGCTCTCGACGAGCTGCTGGCGGTCGCCGGCATCAACTTGATGGCGATCCCGGTGGTCATCATCTGCGCCGTCTTCGCCCGCGGCTACGTGCGCGGGCTCACCGCGGCAATGGTCGAGGGGAGCTGAGGCTAGCGGCCGGTCGCGACGATCCGGACGATCCGGTGGAGGGCAGTCTCCGCGATGTAGATGGCGCCCGACCGATCCACGGCCACCCCCTGCGGATCCCCGAGGTCATGGGCGAGGCTCGTCACCACGCCGGCCGAGGAGACACGGTACACCTCGCGAATGTGGAAGCCGGCGCTCACCAGCACGCTGCCGTCCGGCGCGACCGCCATGCTCGTGCGGTGGAAGTGCCCGGAGGGGAGCCGGGCGAGGCTCCGCAGTTTCCCCTCTGCCGAGAGGATCACCATTTCGCCGATCGAAGAGAGCACGACGAACTCTCCCTGCTCGAGCGGCGCGATGGCGACGAAGCGGTGCATCGGCTCGCCGGGAACCCGTCGCATCGGCGGCGGCGGGAAGAACGGGGCGATGAGCTCGAGTCGCCTCGGCAGCGGCGTGTTCTCATCGGGATCGATGCGGAAGACGATCGGCCCCGTGTAGTTCTCGACGGCGAGCGACTCGAGCGACGACGGCGGCGGCGACTCCGAGCGGAGCTGGCTCTCGAAGCTCGCATAGTCCAGCACCATCAGCCGGCCGTGCTGGTCAGCGGTCAGGCTCGACCCGCCGAGCAGATGGTTGAGACCGACGGCCACGGGCGTGAGGCGCTGATCCGACGTGAGCCGATAGATCCGATTGCCGTTCTCTTCTCCGAGGAACAGACCGCCCGTCCTGGCATCGACCGCGAGACTTCCGAGCACGGCCTTACGGGGTCCCTCGGCAAACGGGACGACGACCCGCGGGGCGAGGGAGCCGTCGACGGGCTGGGGGGACGCCGGATCGAGCCAGAAGATCTCCGCGGCGGAATCGCCCCGCCAGCCGTGGCTCAGGACGATGAGAGATCCGGCGGCGGAAAACGCGAGCTGCGCCGGTCTGGGTATCCCCATCGCCACGACTTCGATGCGCAGCCCGGGCGCCAGCCCAACACCCGCGGCCCGCAGCGGCGGGACGAAATCACCGGTGAAGCTCAGCCCAACCGCGAGGACAGCGGCCGCCCAGGCGATCGACCACCGAGAAGGGCGGCGGCGTCCGTTTCCGATCATTCGGGCTCGGGCTTCTGGATCGGGTCCGGCCGCCCGGGATAGCCGATGTGGAGCATCAGATACTTCACGGGCTTGTCGGTTTTGTTGGTGTGGTTGTGCCACCACCCACCGTTGTCCATGAAGGACTGCCCGGCGGCGTGATACTGGGCCCCCTGGATGCCGACAGGGCCGGCCTCGTAGAACGTGGTCAGGATTCCCTCGACGACGTAGATGTAGGTCGGCACCCTGAACTGCTGGCGCCCGGTCTGGCCGCCCGGCTCCAGAGCGACCGTCCCGCCGGTGATGAGGATCGGCGCATTGACCGTCGCGGAAAAGCCCCCCAGGGACGTGACGAGGTTTCTGACCGTGATCCCCTTGGGGTCTTTGGAGTCCTGGGCGTCGACAGGCAGGCCCGCGACGCCCACGACGAGCGTGATGGTGAGGACGACGAACATTTTCCTGAGCATGGCGTGGCTCCTCCGCGGATACGAGGTCAGCGTCGACTGCGTCCTCGGACGTTCGGCGAACGTCCCGTACTCCACCGAGCACCTCCCCGACATCGACGGCGGCGCCGGACCGGCGTGCGAGCACGCCAGATCGCCGTCTACTTCACGACGCCGCCGGTGATCCCCTGGATGAATCGATCGAGGAAGAAGTTGTAGAGAATCGCCACGGGCAGCCCGACCAGCAGCGCGGCGCCCATCAGCGAGCCCCAGAAGTAGACGTCGCCGCGAATCAGCTCCGTCGGCACGCCCACCGGCACCGGCTTTTGATCGCCGGGAGAGACGAACGCCAGCCCGTAGAGGAAATCCTGCATCGAGAGCGTGAAGGCAAAGATGACCGCCGTCAGGACCCCCGGGACGCTCACCGGGAGCACGACGCGGATGAACGCGCCGAGCTGGCCGCAGCCGTCGACGCGGGCGGCTTCCTCCATCTCCATCGGCACCGTCTTGAAGAAGCCCATCATGAGCCACGTGCAGAACGGGACCGTGAAGGTCGGATAGACGAGCACCAGCGCCCACCACGAGTCCTGGAGTCCGAGTGTCGCCACCACGCGCGAGAGCGGAAGGAACAGGATGATGCCCGGGACCAGATACGTCATGAAGATGGCGATGCCGATGTTCTCGGCGCCGGGCAGCCGGAGCCTGGCCAGCGCGTAGCCCGCCGGCACCGCGGTCAGGAGCGTGATGATAGCCACCCAGGTCGCGATCATCATCGTGTTGACGATCCAGGATCCGTAGTTCGTCTGATAGAAGAGGATGTTGAAGTTCTTCAGGGTGGGCGCCATGTTGAACCAGAACGGAATGTTCTCCATCCGGTAGAGGTCGGGCTCCTGCTTGAACGCGGTGATCACCATCCAGTAGATGGGAAAGACCGCGATCACCAGGAAAGGCGTCAGGCCCGCGTAGACCAGCAGGTGACGACGGACCTCCTTTTGCCGCGTGGTCCGCGGGGCCGCCATGACCGCTCTACCACTCCCTGCGCTTGATGTTCCGGAGCACCAGGATCAGCGCGGGGAGCAGCAGCGGAACGAGGAAGAGCGCGATGGCCGCGCCGCGGCCGAGGTTCCCGGCCTGGATGCCGATCTGGTACGCGAGCACCGGGAGGATCTTGGTCGCGTTGGCGGGACCGCCCTGGGTCAGCAGGTACACGACGCTCAGGTCGGACAGCGTGAACACGGTGTCGAACAGGAACCCGATCATCAGGATCGGGAAGATCATCGGCGTCACGATGTGGCGGAAGCGCTGGAAGAACGTGCAGCCATCGACCTTGGCGGCGTCGAGGACTTCCAGCGGGATCGCGGTGAAGCCGGCCAGCAACACGATCGCGCTGAACGGGAAGGTGCGCCACACGTTGACCGCGATGCAGGCGGCCAGCGCCAGGTGCGGCTGGCCGAGCCAGACGGGCCAGCTCTCCGAGCCGTAGCTGCCGATCAGCCCGGCCCGGCTGAGGACCCAGTTGATCACGCTGAACTGCGAGTCGTACATCCACTTCCACGAGAGCACGCTGATCGCGATGGGCAGCGTGAACGGGATGACGACGAGGCCGCGAATGAGCTTCTTGCCCCGGAAGTTCTGGAGGAGGAGGAACGCGAGCGAGGTACCGAGGAGGCCCTTGAAGATGGCGGCCACCACCAGGAACACGACGCTGTTCCGGAAGGCGATCCAGAACGTGTCCATCTCCCAGGCGGCCCGGAAGTTCTCCAGGCCGACGAAGTGAGCGACCGGATCGCCCACGTTGGCGTCGCTCACGGCGAGCCACAACGAGAACAGGAAGGGCGCCCCGACCAGCAGCAGCACGTAGAGCGCGGCGGGCGCCAGCAGGGTATAGCCGAAGGTCTTGCGCTGCGCGGAGTGGCTCTGCCACCACATGCGCTCAGCGGGCCGCGCGGGTGCAGAGACAACAGCGGCCCGGGCCGATGGCTCCGGGCCGCCGTGCAGGGAGGCTGTCGTCATGCCCTCTTGTGCTTCGAGAAGATCCGCTGGTACTCCCCGACACCCCACTTCATCACGTCGTCGACGGACTGGCCCCGCGCCACCCGCGTGAACATGTCGGGCAACACGAACAGGTTCACGACCTCCTGCACGGGCGTCGTGAAGGGACCGGGATAGCCGTAGAACGCGACGATCTTCGGGAAGTCCTGCAGGATCTGCATCTTCGGATCGCTGCCGATGATCGGCATCGGCTTCTGCGCGTCGCCGAGCAGGTAGGGCATGTTGTAGCCACGGCTCTGAACCATGCCGTCCTTGAACTCCTCCATGAAGTGGACGAGGAATTCCTTGGCCGCCGGCTGGTTCTTCGAGAACTTCCAGATCATGTAGACGTTGGCGGCCGACGTGCTGACGCGCTTGCCGCCCGGCCCGGCCGGCTCCATCCCGATGTAGGTGTTCTTGAACACGTCGGGGTTCGTGTCCTCGGTGGTGCGATAAGCGGAGATCGCGTCGTGGATCCAGCAGCCGACACCGGACGCGAGGAAGCGATTGTCGGAGGCGTCGTCCCAGGAGAAGACCTCCGGGGTCATGCCCTCGTCGAAGAGCGCCTTCGCGAAGCGGAGCGCCTCCCGCGTCTCCTTCGAGTCGATCAGGATGTTCTCGCCGGATGGATCGGTCTCGGCCCCGCCGAAGCTGAAGAGCACCGAGCGCCAGTTGAGGTTGGCGTCCGCGCACTGCGAGAACTGGATGCCCGTCGGGTGGCCCTTGGGCTTGAGCGTGCGCGCGGCGACCCGCGCCAGCTCCCAGGTGTCGGGCGCCTTGAGGTTGTTGGCGTCGAAGAGATCCTTGCGATAGAGCATCGGGAGCAGGATGTAGAACATCGGGATGCCGTACTGCTTGCCCTCGACCTCGACGAGCGGCTTGGCCGTCGGGATCCAGCCGCCACGCTTCTTGCCGATCGAGTCGTAGATGTCGCTGACGTCGGCCAGGCTCTTGTAATAGAGCCGCGTCAGGATCGACGAGCCGTTCATGATGATATCGTGGCCCGCCCCGGCGGCGAACTCGGCGGCCATCCTCGCCGGCAGCTCGAGATGCGGAATGTGGTCGACGCGGACCTTGACGCCGTTCTTGTCACCCCAGTCCTTCACGAACTTGTTGTCGAACCACGCGTCGTAGGCCGGGATGAAATGGCTCCACTGGAGGATCCGGAGGGTCGTCCCTTTGATCTGCGCCGGCGCCTGACGGGCATCGAGCATCGTGAGCAGCGCGCTCGTCGTCACGCCGGCCCCGGCAACGGTGAGGAATCGCCGACGGCTGACGGTGGAGGGGGTGAGGGCCGGTTGTGAAACACTCATCGCAGACCTCCTTGAGGAACGGCCAAGCGTCTAGAGAAGAACCTCCCGAACGCAGGAACAGAGGGTGTTTCTACTCATGTACGGCAACTCTTGTCAAGTCACGAACCCGGTAGTCGCCGACGGCGTCACGGAACCGCTCAGCCCGGACGCCCTCGATCTCGACCAGCGTCACCTCCGCCATGTACGCCACCTGGGTGCCCGGATCGAGGTGACCGACCATGCTCGCCCTTGTATCCCAGTGATAGAACGTGACGTGGGCGTGGATCTCGCTGCCGATGACGCTCCCCTGGAGCGATCCCATCTCGAGCGCCCCCTCGAAGGTCTGGTACTTCTCTTCGGGAGGAAAGCCGAAGCGGGCGAAGGTGTGGATGTTCGCGCGCTGCAGCGAGCCGATCCCGCTGACGATCGTGGCGGTCTCGATGCCCTCTTTCTGGACCACGTCCTGGAGGCCCTCGAGGAGGAAATCATCGCGTTCGAAGATCGCCAGGATGATCCTCGGCGCGCCCTCCGACACGAAGTAGTGCATCGCCGCCCTCCGACCGAGCGTTGGGCCAGCACCCTACACGTCGGCGCCACGCTTGTCAAAGCACGAGTGGTATCCTGCCAGCCGTGCGCCGGCCCCTGCTCGGCCTCCTCGCCGCCCTCGTGGTCGTCGGGGCCATCGCCGGAGCGCTGGCCTGGCTTCTCAACGATCCCAAGCCCCCGACAGGCGCCCGCCACGCCGAGCGCCTGTACTACGCCTACTGCGTGACCTGCCATGGGGTCGATGGACGTGGATCGTGGCGGGCGGCGCTGTTCCTGATCCGCCCGGGCGATCTCCCGAGCGCGGCGCGAAGCCGTCCCGAGCGCTATCTCTTCGACATCATCAAGCATGGAGGGGCGCCGCTCGGGCGGCCGGGAATGCCGGCCTTCGGGTACCACCTCAGTGATGCCGACATCGAAGCGCTCGTCGTGTATCTGAAGACGCTCGACCGCCGGCCTGCTCGGTAGGGGTCAGGGTTCCTTCTCGATCCTGACGAGGACGAGCTGATCGTCTCGCTGGCGTACCGCCAATCGCACACGATCGCCGGGACGCACGGCGGCGGCGTCGAGCTGGGCGGGCTCGGAGGACACTGCCATCAATTCCATCGCCTTCATGCCGAGCGCGACGACGGCTTCGTGCCGCACGAGGAGCAGATCAGCGGCGGGGCGGGCCATCACCTCACCGCGCACTTCGTAGGCCCGTGGGCTGATGATCGTGCCCCACAGGGCAGCGGCGAAAGCCGCCAGCAAGCCGGCGAAGACGAGCGCGAGGAGCCAGCGCGAGCGAACGGTGGAAGCGCTCAGCCGATCGTTGGAGTGCTAGGGCCCGCCCATCCCGTACGACGTCGTCGAATGCGTGCGATCGGGGCGGATCTCGTCTCCGGTCACGATCCACGGTCCCCGACATCCCTCCTCCACCACGCGCGTGGAGGTCTTGTAGGCCGTGCCCAGGGTGACGGCGAACAGCGCGATGCCGAAGGCGGTTCCGATACCACAGAGAACGACGTTGAAGGGCGCCTTGACCACCGTGATCACGGTCGCCGCCGTGTTGTAGCCGGCGCCGCCAAGCAGCGACGGTCGCTCGCTGGTCGCGGGCACTGCATCGGGGGAAACTTCGGTCTGGGCCGCCGGCTGAGCCGCCTGCTGCGCCATCACCGGCGACAGCGGGCCGGTCGCCAGCAGAGCAACGACCACCGCAAGCGCGATCATTCGAGGGCCCATCGTCACGTCCTCCTTGCCTCAGGTCGACAACACGTACATCCCATCATAAGCGCCGGCAGGCATGGCCGTCCCGGCAATTTACGGCGCGGCAGCCGACGCGGCGTAAGTCCGCGTCAGGCTATATAATCCCCCAACATTTCGCCCCCGGAGGACATCCCATGAAGCTCGTACGCTTCTCACAGAACGGTCAGTCGCCGAAACTCGGCGCCCTTCAGGGTGATCGGATCGCCGACCTTCAGGCGAGTCTGGCCGCCACGCTCGCCAGGCGAGGCGTAGCCCGGGCGCAGGCCATCGCCGCGGCCCTCGTGCCGGACTCAACGCGTGAGTTCCTCGAAGGTGGCTCCGCCAGCCAGGACGCGGTCGCTTCCATCACGGAATGGGTGACCGTACCGCGCAGCGCGACCAGGCTGCACGCGCCCATCGCGGACCCGAGCAAGTTCATCTGCATCGGTCTCAACTACCGCGACCACGCCGAGGAGGCCGGCCAGCCGATCCCCAAGGAGCCGCCCATCTTCCCGAAGTGGAACACCGCCATTCTCGATCCGGGCGAGCCGATTCTGCGTCCGCGCGGATCGAAGCAGCTCGACTGGGAAGTGGAGCTCGGCGTCGTCATCGGCCGGACCGCGCGCTTCGTGCCGCGCGAGCGCGCGCTCGACTACGTCGCGGGCTACACGAACGTCAACGACGTGAGCGCCCGCGACTTCCAGTTCATCACCAGCCAGTGGGCCGCGGGCAAGATCGGCGACACGATGGCGCCGGTGGGGCCGTACATCGCGGACCGGACGGAGATTCCCGATCCCCACGTCCTCGAGCTGAAGCTGTGGGTGAACGGCGCGCAGATGCAGAACGGCAACACCAAGACGTTCATCTTCGACGTCCGCTACCTCGTGAGCTATCTCTCGAACCTCATCACCCTGTCGCCCGGCGATCTCATTGCCACGGGCACGCCGCCCGGTGTCGGGTTCGCTCGCAAGCCACCGGTCTTCCTGCAGCCGGGGGACTCGTGCCGCCTCGAGATCACCGGCCTGGGCACGCTGGAGAATCCCGTCAAAGACGCGTGAGCGGACCGGGACGTCGATAAGGGTGACTGGTTGACCGCCGGGGACGCGCGTCCCCGGCATCAACCATGCTTCAGAGGTACACTGCGACCATGCTAGACCTGCTCGCCGGGCTCGTCGTCTCCAACACGACGAAGATCGTCCTGCTTTCCCTCGACGGCCTGGCCGGGCTGCCCCACCTGAAGACCGGCCAGTCGGAGATGGAAACGGCGAGCCTGCCGAACCTCGACGCGCTCGCCACCGAGGCCGCCTGCGGATTGCTCCGCCACGTGGCACCGGGCATCACACCGGGCAGTGGCCCCGGGCACCTCGGGCTCTTCGGTTATGACCCGCTGCGCTACCCGGTGGGCCGCGGTGTGCTCGAAGCGCTGGGCATCGAGTTCGACCTCCGAGCCGGCGACGTGGCCGCTCGCGGGAACTTCTGCACCGTCGACGCGGCGGGCCGCATCACCGACCGGCGGGCCGGGCGCATCTCGACCGAGGTGAACATCGGGTTGACCGAGCGGCTGCGCGACATCAGGCTTCCCGGCGTCGAGGTGCTGGTGGAGCCCGTCAAGGAACACCGGTTCGTGCTCGTCCTGCGCGGCGCCGGCCTCGGCGGCCGCCTGAGTGAGACCGATCCGCAGACTCTGGGGACCCCCCTTCCCGTGCGAGCCCTCGAGCCCAGCTCCGAGCGCACCGCCGATCTGGTCAACCGCTTCGTCGCCGAGGCACGCCAGCGACTCACGGACGCCGCTCCGGCCAACATGGTGCTGCTGCGCGGCTTCGACCAGCTGCCGGCCCTGCCCCGCTTTCCCGAGATTTTCGGCCTGCGCGCCGCGGCCATCGCGGCGTACCCGATGTATCGCGGTCTTGCCAAGCTCGTCGGGATGGAAGTGCTCAAGACCGGCTCCGGATTCGCCGACGAGGTGGCGACGCTCCGCCAGCACTGGGAGGGTTACGACTACTTCTTCGTCCATTACAAGGACACCGACAAGGCCGGCGAGGACGGCGACTTCGACGCGAAGGTGTCGGCGCTCGAGCGCTTCGACGCGTTCGTCCCCGAGATTCGCGCGCTCGGCCCCGACGTGATCGTCGTCAGTGGCGATCACGCGAGCCCCTCCGTGCTGGCCAGTCACGGCTGGCAGCCGGTACCCGTCCTGCTCTGGTCCCGCTACTGCGGCGCCGATCCGGTCAAGGCCTTCAGCGAGCGGGCGTGCGCCGCCGGAACGCTCGGCGTGATGCCGGCACAGCACCTGATGCCTCTCGTCATGGCCAATGCGCTACGCCTGACGAAGTACGGGGCGTGACGCCGGAGTAGCGAGAGCGCGCTGAACCATGCGCCTGCTCCTTCGGTTGCTGGCCGGCATCTGGCTGGCGACGCTGGTCGTCACCGGTAGCTTCGCCTACCTGGAGATCCGCGAAGAGCGGACACGTCTGGAAGACGATCTCGTGCGGCGCGCCGTGCTCACCGCCGACGCCGTGCGGGAAGCCACCGAGCGCGTGGCGGGCCGCGGACCGGCAGCCAAGCCCGCCCTCGATCGCATCGCCAAGCGCTTCAACCTCACCGACCGCACGGTGGCGATCTACGACGAGCTGGGCGGCGTGCTCAATGCCGCACCCGAGATCCGCGGAGCTCTGGGACCGGTCGCTCCGCTCGTCTCCGAGGCCATTCGCACGGCAGCGCCCGTGCGCCAGCTCGTGCGCGTCGGCATGCGGCCGACGCTCGTCCAGGTGATGCCGCTCGAGCGCGACGAGCGCGTCGTGGGCGCCATCGCGGTCTTGCTCGACGCCGAAGGCGTCGAGACGCACGAACTCGCGCTCTGGCAACGGACCGCCGTCCGCCTCGGCGTCCTGATCCTCCTGCTCACCGGCATCACGTGGGTGCTCGTGCGATGGACCGTCACGCGGCCCATCGCCCGCATGGCCGAGTGGACGAAGCAGCTCAAGACGGGACAGCCGGTGGCGCCGCCGTCCGACGCCGACGCCAGCCTCTTCGGTCCGCTGGCCGGCGAGGTCACCGGGCTCGCCCGCACGCTGACCCGCGTGCGCGCGGCCGCCGAGCGCGAGGCGCGGCTGCGCTTGCGTGGTGAGAGCGTCTGGACCGAGGAACGCCTCAAGCAGTTCGTCCAGATGCGCTTCGGCGCCAGCCCGATCTTCGTGCTCTCGAACCGCGAGCCGGTGAGCCACGTGCGCGACGGCGCGGCCATCCGCGAACTGCAGCCCGCCAGCGGCCTCGTCACCGCGATGGCGCCGATCATGTTCGCGTGTGGCGGCGTCTGGGTGGCCCACGGCAGCGGCGATGCCGATCGGATCGTCGGCGAGCGCATCGGCCTGCCCGCGGACGATCCGGCCTACACGTTGCGCCGCGTCTGGCTCGAGCCCGACGAGGAGGCCGGCTACTACTACGGCTTCGCCAACGAGGGCCTGTGGCCGCTCTGCCACATCGTGCACGAGCGCCCGCAGTTCCGGGCCGCCGACTGGGCGCACTACCGGGCCGTCAACGAGAAGTTCGCCGCGACGGTCCTGGAGGAGATGGAGCGGGTCGAGTCGCCCGTCGTGCTCGTGCAGGACTATCACTTCGCGCTGGCGTCGCGGTACATCAAGCGCGAGCGGCCGGATGCTCGCGTTGCGCTCTTCTGGCACATCCCGTGGCCGAACTTCGAGGCGTTCGGCATTTGCCCGTGGCAGGAAGAGATCCTGCTCGGGATGCTCGGCGCCGATCTCATCGGGTTCCACACGCAGTTCCACTGCAACAATTTCCTGGAGACGGTCGAGCGCACCATCGAGGGCCGGGTGGAGTGGGACGACTTCGCGGTCGTGCGCGGGCACCACACCACGCACGTCCTGCCGTTTCCGATCAGCGTCGCGACCGAGCCGGAGGAGCGTGCGCCGGCCGTCGATGATCCCCCGGCCATGCTCGAGACTCCCGTGGAGTTCCTCGGCATCGGCGTCGAGCGCATCGACTACACGAAGGGACTGCCCGAGCGCTTCCGCGCCCTCCGCCGCTTCTTCGAGCGCTGGCCGGAGTACCGGCGGCGCGTGGTCTTCGTGCAGCTCGCGTCGCCGAGCCGGAGCCGCATCCCGCGCTACCAGCAACTCCAGGAGGAGATCCACGAGATCGTCCGGCGCATCAACGACGAGATCGGCGAGTGGGGCTGGCAACCGATCGTCTACCACGAACGCCACCACGAGCATCGGGAGATCCGCGCCTGGTACCGGGCCGCCCAGTTCTGCGTGGTGAGCTCGCTGCACGACGGCATGAACCTGGTGGCCAAGGAGTTCATCGCCGCGCGCGACGACGACGATGCCGTCCTGATCCTGAGCCGCTTCACCGGCGCCTCGCGCGAGCTTCGCGACGCCCTGCTCGTGAATCCCTACGACATCGAGGGCACCGCGGAGGCCATTCACCGGGCGATCGAGATGGCGCCGGCTGAGCGCCGCGACCGCATGTCGCACATGCGCGCCCACGTGCGCGAACAGAACATCTTCCGGTGGGCGGGCATGCTGATGAGCGAGCTCACGCGGATCCCGCGCGGCGACCGCCCGGGCGTCACGGCAGCACCTGGCCCAAGCTGATGTAAGGCTTGCGCAGGTAAAAACTTCACGCGCTCGCCCGAGGTCGGCCAAATCGTTGAAATTCAACGGACTCGAACGTGGCATCGCGCTTGCCTTCTCGTTCCTCAACTGCGATCGGGGCGATGGTCCCCGGCCGGGAAGGGATCGAAGGAGCCATGGACGAGCAGAACGTGATCGACATCGACATGAAGGGTGCGCCGGCATGCGGCCGGTGCTTCATGCTGGTCGCCCGCTTTGCGCCGCAGGTGGTCGCGTCGAGTGGGACGTATCACCGCGAGTGTTTCGAGGCGTGGTACTTCGGCCGATACCGCAAGCGCCCGCGCTTGATCGCCGGGGCTCCCGACCGGCATCGCTTCCAGGTCCGCGACACCGAAGACCTCGCGGCGTAGCGTCCACGGCCTCCGATGCGCCGAGAGCGTGACAGCCTCGGCGCGAAGGCCGTTCCCTCGCGCGCGCTCTACGGGAGCTTCACGCAGCGGGCGCGCGAGACCTTCCAGCTCACCGGCCGCCCGCCGCATCCGGCGCTCATCCGCGCGTACGCCCTCGTCAAGAAGGCGGCCGCGCGCGCCAACGCCGCGCTCGGCGTCCTGCCGCGTCGATCGGCGCGGGCCATCGAGGCCGCCGCCGATCGCGTCGCCGCCGGCCGCATTCCCGACGTCGCCGTCCTCGACAGCCTCCACGCCGGCGCGGGCACGCCGATCCATATGAACGTCAACGAGGTCATCGCCAATCTCGCCAACGAGCGACTCGGTGGCCGCCGCGGGCGCTACTCGCCCATCCATCCGAACAATCACGTGAACCTCGGTCAATCCTCCAACGATGTGACGCCGACCGCCATTCGCCTCATGGCGCTCGAGCTCACGGCTTCTCTGGTCGCCGAGTTGCGACGGCTCGAAGCCGCGCTGCGGCGCCTGGCTGTCCGCGAGCGTCGCGTCGTGAAGCCGGGACGCACGCATCTTCAAGATGCGGTGCCGATCACATACGGTCAGGTCTTCACCGGATGGGCCCAGGCCGTCCGCGAGGCGGCCGAGGCGGTCGACGTCGCGACGCGGGCTCTCCGCGTCATCGGGATCGGCGGCACGGCCGTCGGCACCGGGCTCACCGCGCATCCGCGCTTTCGGTCGCGGGTGGTGCGCGAGCTCTCGCGTCTGGTCGGGCAGCGCCTCACTCCCGCGACAAGCACCGTGACGACGACGTGGAGTCTCCGTCCCCTGCTCGCCTGCTCGGCAGCGCTGCGCGGCGTCGCGGTCGACGTCGCCAAGATCTGCGCGGACCTGCGGCTCCTCGCCTCCGGGCCTCACACCGGCTTCGGCGAGCTGAGTCTCCCCGAGGTCGAGCCCGGGTCGTCGATCATGCCGGGAAAGGTCAATCCCTCGGTGCCCGAGGCCGTGCAGATGGCGTGCTACCAGGTGTGCGGCTACGATCACGCCATCGCACTCGCCGCCGCCGCGGGCGAGCTCGAGCTCAACGTCATGACGCCGCTCGTGGCCGACGACCTGGCCCTGGCCTTGGAGCTCCTGACGCGAGCCCTTCGATTACTCCGCACGAAGTGCGTGGAAGGCGTGCGGGTGAACCGCGCGCGGGTCGCCGCCCTCGTGCAGGGCAGCCTGATCGAAGCGACGGCGCTGTCGCCCTACCTCGGATACGAGGTGACCGCCGAGCTCGTCAAAGAAGCGCTGGCGTCGGGACGTTCCTTCCGCGACGTCGTCGCCGCTCGCGGCCTCGTCGATCGCGCATCGCTCGGCCGCTTGCTCGATCCGCACGCGATCACCAGCCCGCAACGCGTCGACGTGGCGTTGCGCCGGCGGCTGCAGGCCACGCCCGCCTACCGGCGGGCACGGGCGGCGATGTGATAAAACCGTTGCCCATCGTGGACGGCGGTCCATACTTCAGGTGACGATGCGATACGTGCTGGTGGCCGACGATGACCTCCTGTGGCGCATGCTCGGGCCGACGCCCCTGGGCGGCGAGCGTCCGGTCTACGTCGTGCCGCGCCCCGCGCTGGCGGCCCGGATCTCGCGAGGCGGGGGCGTGGCCGTGGCCGGTGATCCGTCGGCCGAGCGCGTCTATCGCCGGGCGTTCGTCTCGGGCCAGGAAGCCGCGGTGGTGGCGGTGCCGAGGGCCCGCCGGGGGCGTGTCCTGGCCGCGCTTCGTCGCGCGGCGCCGGGCGCGCCCGTGGTCGTCGTCGCCGACGAGGACGATCCCACGCCCGGCGACGTGACGTTGCTCTCCCCCGCTGCGCTGGCCGAGCTGGTCGTCGAACCGGTACTCGCGCGCGCGCTCACACGTGCTCGCGTGGAGCGAGTGCGCGCACACTTCGAGCGCGCGGAGCGGGTCCTCATCATGATCCAGGACGATCCCGACCCCGACGCCATCGCCTCGGCGCTCGCCCTGAAGATCGTGCTCGGCCGCACCCGCGGTGGCGCCACCATCGGCACCTTCGGCACCGTCGGCCGGCCCGAGAACCGGGCCATGACGCGCATCCTCGACATCGACGTCGAGCGACTCACGGTGAGCGCGGTGCGCGAGTACGACCGCGTCGCCATGGTCGACGCCCAGCCGGCCTTCTTCGAAGAGCCGCTCGGCGAGATCGACCTCGTGATCGACCATCACCCGACGGAAGCGCCCGTGCGAGCGCGACTCAGGGACGTGCGCCCCTCGTATGGCGCGACCTCGACGATCCTGACCGAGTACCTGCGCGCGGTCGACGTCAAGGTCAGCCCGCGACTGGCCACGGCGCTGCTCTACGGCATCAAGGCCGACACGCTGGCCCTCGAGCGCGGCGCCACGCGCGCCGACATGGACGCCTTCGCGTTCCTGCACGGGCTCGCCAATCACGGCGCGCTGCGACGCATCGAGCGGCCGGAGCTGCCACCAGCCGTGCTCGATCTCCTGGCCGAGGCCATCACGCGGCGCCGCCTCGTGGATGGCGTCATGTTCACCCACGTCGGCCCGATGCCCTACCGCGAGCTGGCCGCTCAGTTCGCCGATCTGCTGCTGCAGGTCGAAGGCGCGGAATGGACGGTGGTCTCGGGAGAGATCGAGGGCGAGCTCCACATCTCGGTGCGCAACTCCGGCCACGAGCGCGCGGCCGGCGACGTCGTGCGCCAGGCCTTCGCCGATCTGGGCCGGGCCGGCGGCCACCGCGCCATGGCCAAGGCGGTCATCCAGCAGCGTGACTGGCCCGCCGGTGACGTGGCGGCGACCGTGAGCGCGCGGTTCCTGCGCGCGCTGCGCGGCGGACGAGGCCGGGCAGGCGCGTGAGCGAGACCGAGCGCCTGACCGAGTCGGTCAAGGAGCTGCTCGGCGGCGGGCGCGACGAGCGCCTGGCCGGGCTCCTCGAGAATGCCCACGCTGCCGACATCTCGTCGGTCCTGCGCGAGCTCCCGCTGCCCGATCAGGTCCGCCTCTTCAGATTGCTGTCGTCGCAGCACGCGGGCGAGGTCCTCTCCGAGCTCGACGATCCCACCCAGCGCGAGCTGCTGCGCGCCCTCGACGAGCAAGAAGTCTCGCGCGTCCTCGACCAGATGCCGGCCGACGACGTCGTCGAGGTCGTGGAGGAGCTTCCCAAGGAAGAGGCGGAAAAGATCCTCGACCTCATGGCCGAGGAGAAGTCCGAGGAGGTGCAGGAGCTCCTCGAGTACCGCGAGGGCACCGCCGGTCGCCTGATGTCGCCGAACGTCGTGGCGGTCCACGAAGCCGCCACCGTGGCCCAGGCCATCGAGCACATCCGCAAGTCGAAGTCGGGCGACGACGCGTTCTACGTCTACGTCGTCGACGACCACGATCACCTGGTGGGTTTCGTGCCGCTCCACCGATTGCTCACCGCCGATCCACGGACGCCCATCCACGCCATCCGCAACGCGGACGTGGAGAGCGTGGCCGTCGACACGGATCAGGAGGAAGTGGCCCGGCTGGTGGAGCGCTATGACCTCGTCCAGGTGCCGGTCGTCGACGCCAGCCGCCGGCTACTCGGCGCCATCGGCGTCGACGACGTCATCGACATCATCCACGAGGAGGCGACCGAGGACATCCAGCGCCTGGGTGGTGTCGCCGGTGACGAGACCGTCCTCGATCCCCCCGAAGCCGTCTTCACGAAGCGGCTCGTGTGGCGGCTGATCAACCTCGGCACGGCCGTGCTCGCGGCGTCGGTCATCGGGCTGTTCGAATCGTCCATCAGGTCGCTGGCGCTCCTCGCGGTCTTCATGCCGATCGTGGCCTCGATGGGCGGCATCGGCACGACGCAGACGGCCACCGTCGTCGTCCGCGGCATCGCGCTCGGCGAGGTCTCGCGGCCCGTGCTGGGCCGCGTGCTCTGGAAGGAGCTGTGGCTGGGCCTGACTACCGGCGCGGCCAACGGCCTCGTGATTGCAGCGATCGCCTACCTGTGGAAGGGCCAGATCCTCCTCTCGCTCATCCTCGGCGTCGCGCTGCTCTTCAACATGCTGGTCGCCGCCGTCGTGGGAACGCTGGTCCCGATCGCGCTCAAGGCGTTCCGAATCGACCCGGCGATCGCGTCCAGCGTGATCATCACCACGTTCACTGATGTCTTTGGATTCTTTTCATTCCTGGGCCTGGCCACGGTCCTCATCCGCTTCCTGCTGTAGCGGTCGAGGTGCTTTGCAAACGCGACCACGGGCGGTTAAGATAGCGGCGCATTTCGGGGATTCGTGCGGTCAGCATCAGGACCGCCTCCCGTCCATAGCGCTGGAGGGCACCGCGTGGACGTAGTCCTGGAGAAGAGGCAGGTCCAGCGCGCGTACGAGTTGTACGCGCCCATCTACGATTTCATCTTCGACTGGATCTTCGCTCCCGGCCGCGCGGCCGCCATCGCTCGTCTCGCTCTGCAGCCGACCGACCGCGTGCTCGAGGTCGGTATCGGGACCGGTCTCAACCTCCCGCTGTATCCGCCCGCGGTGCACCTCACCGGCATCGACCTCTCGCAGGAGATGCTCGACAAGGCGGTCGAGCGCGTGCAGACGCTGACGATGCCGAGCGTGACGCTCAAGGTGATGGATGCCACCTCGATGGACTTCGGCGACAACGAGTTCGACAAGGCGGTGGCGACCTACGTGATCTCCGCCGTCCCCGATCCCGTCTCCGTGCTGCGCGAAGTGCGGCGCGTGGTACGCCCGGGCGGCACGATCGTGATCCTCAATCACTTCAGGAGCGAGCGACGCGTGTTCGGCCACGTCGAGGACTTCGTCGCGCCGGTGTGTACGCGGCTCGGCTGGAAGTCGAATCTCGCGATGACGCCGCTGCTCACGCGCGTGGGCCTCACGCCCGAGCTCATCGTGAAGGTGAATCTCTTCAACGGCTGGCGTCTCGTCCAGTGCATCAACCGGAAGTAAGCCTGCTCGTTCGTTCGTAGCGTCGTTCCTCCAGCCGCCCAGATTCTGGGATGTTCCCTGGGTGACGTGTCAGCGTGGCGGGACCTCGACGCGCTTTGTCAGCTGAGCCGCTTTGGCAACCGCGCAAATGTGCGCCGGACCGGGAAGTCTCTCGGGGGCCGGCGCTGGCACCCCTGTTGCTCCTCCTGGCTGCCCGGGAGGGCCCCATGAGCACCGGACGCGTGGTGGGTCTGCTTGCGCTTGTCGTGATGACGTTGCTCACCGTCGGAGCCGACGCACAACTCGCGCGCGTCGGCGTCGTGACGACGTTGCAGGGCTCGGCCACGCTGACGCGCGTGTCCGTCCCGCAGGGGATGCCGCTCAAGCAGCGGGACGACGTGTTCGTGGCCGACCGCATCGTCACCGGAGACAACGCGCTCGCCCGCATCCTGCTCGGGGGCAAGGCCGTCGTCACCGTGCGCGAGCGCTCGGCGTTGACCATCAGCGAGTCGGCGCACACCGCCACTCTCGACGTGACCGGAGGCAAGATCGCCCTGGCCGTGGTGAAGGAACGAATGAAGCCGGGCGAGCAGATCGAGATCCGCACGCCGAACGCCGTCGCCGGAATCCGCGGCACTGTCGTCATCACGGAAGTGTCCCAGGCGACGTCCCAGGTGGGTGAGTCGGCCAAGGGCTTCACGACCACGATCACGGTCTTGACCGGTGCGATCGAGGTGCGTCAGATCGATGGCTTGACGCGCCAGCCGTTCGGCGCCGGCGTGCTCGTGACGGCATCGCAAGCCATTCGCATCACCGGAGCCGCGGCCCCGCGCCCCGTCCAGTCCGTCACCCCCGACGTCCGACAGCGCCTGAGCGACGAGTTCAAGCTGGGGCTGAAGGACGCGCCGGCGCCGTCCTCCAGTGAGTTGCTGCAGCAGACGACGAACGCGCTGCGCGGCTCGTCGGGAACGGCGTCCACCACGACGAACGGACAAACGTCGACGACGTCGTCGTCGAATTCCACCGGCTCATCGTCCTCCGGCGGCTCATCGTCTTCGAGCGGGTCCTCGAGCGGAGCCTCGCCGTCGAGCGGGCCGTCGGCAAGCCCGTCGACGACGCCCACCACGTCCTCGTCCGTCTCCGCCCCTCCGGTGACGACACCGGCGCCCTCACTCGTTCCCTCGTCGTCGCTGACCGGTTCGGGATCGAGCGCAACGGCAGGGAACTCGGGCTCGGATAACGTGGGCAACGACGACAACAAGTCGGGCTCCAACCGGAAAGCGAACCAGGAGAGCCTGCTGCAGAAGGAGCTCAAGTCGCTCCGCAGGCGCAGATAGCTTCGGGGGATATATCCCCAGTTCTATACCGTTATAGTTCCTTTTCTTCATTGACGCGCTTCCACCGCGCCGGCGAAGATCGTCGGATCGGAGGAGGCGGTCAATGCAGGCATTCACATCTCGGCTGTCGCTCGTCCTCGTCGCGCTCGCCCTCATTTCGCCGGCATCTGCGTTCGCTCAGCTGACCAAGGCGGGCGTGGTCACCACGCTGCAGGGGACGGCGACCGTGACCCGCGCATCGCTCTCCCAGCCCCAGCCCCTGAAGTTCAGGGACGACGTGTTCGTGCAAGATCGTGTCGTGACCGGTGACGACTCCGTCGCCCGCATCCTGCTCGGCGGCAAGGCCATCGTCACGGTTCGCGAGCGCTCGTCGCTCACGATCTCGGAATCGCCGGGTGTCTCGACCGTGAACGTCGGCGAGGGCCGGGCCGCGATCGCCGTCGTCAAGGAGCGGATGAAGCCCGGCGAGACGGTCGAAATTCGAACGCCCAACGCCATCGCCGGAATCCGAGGCACGATCGTAGTCGTGGAGGTCGATCGGGTGAGCGCACAGGCAGGCTCGAGCTCCAACGCCGCCTACACGACCCGCTTCACCGTGATCACCGGCGAGGTGCTGGTGCGCCAGCTCCGTGGGGGCCAGCCGTTCGGCGCCGGCGTGACGCTGGGCAAGAACGACCAGGCGCGGTTCACGGGCCTGACGGCTCCCGTCACCCGATCGCTGACACCGGCGGAGGCCGGCGCGCTCTCGAACAGTTTCAAGGCGGCGAAGTCGGAGCCGCCGGCGGCCGCGAACGCATCCATCGTCACCCAGTCACAAGCCCTGGCCATCAAGGTGATGGACGACGGAATTCCGAAGCCAGGGCCGTCGGCTTCGGGGAACGGTAACCTCAAGAGGTCGATTCAAACGTCGATCATCCCCGGTTACTACGACCGGCGCCGCGATGAGGCCATCCAGGAAGTGACGCGAACCCAGAGCGGCCGGGAGGCGTTGCAGGATGCCCAGACCTCGGCGCAAGTGCTGAACAGCCTCTCGCCATCCGACCGGCAGCAACTCAACATTTTGATCCAGCAGTTCAGGCTCTCGAACAGTGGGCCCGGCAGTCTCAACAGCGGGTCGGGCGGCGGCTCCAGCAACAGCGGACCCGGTAACGGCACGATCACGCTGCCAAGCGGCCTCCAGGTCATCATTGAAAACGGCAAGCCGAAGAGCATTAACAGTGGATCTGGGAGCACCAGCAGCGGCTCGAGCGGCCACCACTGAGCGTGTGCTGACTAGAGTTTCATCACGGCCCCGCAAGGTCGCGGGGCCGTGCTCGTCTCAGTGGCTCCGGCTCAGCAGCGGCTCAGTACGTATAGGACACCGACAGTGTGTAGATGCTTCGGGTGTACGTGTACGGGGCGAGATTCGATCGCTGGTTGGTGCCCTGGTAGTCGGCGCCCACTGTGAACCCGCCTCCGACCGGGACTTCCACCCGGAGCAGGTGCGTGTACTCGTCGTCCTGACGCTTGCGCGTGCCCGGGTCGTCCTCGGGAAAGAGCGTGTTCTTGTTCAGGTAGTTGCGCCGGTGGAGACTGAAGTCGTAGATCAGCCGCACGTTGTACCAGGGCAGTGTGTACTGCGCTCCCACGATGAAGCGATTGCCGAGATAGGCGAAGTTGGAGCCCTGGGCAGATTCGTAGTCGAACTGGTACCCGAGCTTGAGCAGGTGACGGTCCTGGGCGAACCGAAAGACGTGGAGCAGGCCCAGCATGTAGTTGTTGCCGTCCTGGAACTGCTCGGAGTCGACCTGGCCTTTCTCGACGAAATTCCTCACTTCCGCCTTGAAGATGACGTTGGTCAGGTTGTGGGGGCCCTCGACGAGCGTCGAGTAGATCGAGGCCGCGTGGCGCTGGAGCAGCTCCGTCCCGCCGAGCATCAGGTATTCGTACGCGTACTGCACGCTGGAGATGAGCGGCATCGATCCGAGCAGGTCCTGACGGCTGACCGTCACCGTGCCCAGGTGGTCGATGATGTTGAACGACGGCAGGCGGTTGTTGTAGGTGGTGAAGAACGAGTATCCGACCGTCGACGTCCACGGTCCCGTCTTCAGCCAGTCGTACTCCAGCCGCAGTGAGGCGAGCTCGCCCCAGCTCTGGTTCTCGGGGCGGCGAAGCGCGTTGACGGTGTCGCTGCTCGGGTGTGCGCTCGGCCGCGCGTTCACGTTGTCGTCGAAGTACCCGCCCAGGCGAAGGCTGGCGTGCAATCTCCATTCGGCATCGCGCGACTCGGCGAACGACTGGCGCAGACGCTCGGCCGGTCCGGCGAGCGGCGAGGCCGGCTGCAGCCGGAGCGCCTGCTCCACCTCGGCCGCCGCCTGCCGGGACATGCCCATGGCATTGAGGGCGAGGCCCGTATAGAAGCGCGTGAGCTGCGCGATGTTGGGATCGGTCGTGCGGCCGGCGCGGAACGCCTGGAGGGCACCCTGGTGGTCGCCCTTCCGGTAGCGAAGGTAACCGACGTAATATCCGAGGGAGTCGAGGCCGGGATCGCGCCGGAACACGTGCTCGAGGACGACCTGCGCTTCGTCGTACCGGTTCAACGAGAAGTAGGCGAGGCCCAGCTGGTACGCTACCGCCATTTCCTCCGGAGAGATCCGGCGCGCCCGCTCGAGCAGTGGCGCCGCCTCGGCGGCCTTGTTCTGCGCCATGAGCGCGACGCCGGCGTAGTACAGGGCTTCGACGTGGCCGGGCTCGCGCTGCAGCGCGCGGCGGAAGCCCTCCAGCGCCTCGTCGTATTTCTTGTCCTCGAGAGCCAGGATGCCCTCGGCCACGAACACGTCGGCCTCGCTGGGCTGGCACCACGCCACATCGGCCGTGGCCAGGACCGCGATCGAGGCCAGCAGGCCCGCGGCGAGGCCGCGACCGGTCACAGCGATGCGCTCCGCCCGTCGGCGCCGGTCGGGCGGTGGATGCCCCAGCCGGCCAGCTTGGTGAGCACGGTGTTGCGATGGACGCCGAGCCGCCGGGCTCCCCGACTCACGTTCCAGCCCACGCTCTCGAGCACCCGCAGCACGTACTGCCGCTCGAATTGATCGCAGGCCTCGCGCAGCGGCAACCCCGTGTCCTCGGTGAGCCCCACCCCGGTTTCGGGCAGCGCCAGGTCGAGCGGAATATCG
>QHTB01000096.1 GCA_003220615.1 Candidatus Rokuibacteriota bacterium | reverse complement strand
CGAGTGTGCGCAGCCCGCGCGACGTCAGCAGATGCCGTGCGCAGGCCTCGACGACGCGCCGTTGACGACTCGCCGAGAGCGGGCTCTCGGCAAGCGACACGGCGAAGATCTGGTTCGGGCGAAGCGTGGAGTCGTCGCCGGTGGGCGTGTCGATCACGTCGTGGCAGTAGCCGCCGGCGTCATACCAGAACCGCTCGAACCCGGACTGCGCCCGACCCGCCAGCGTCTGCCACTCTCCCGCCGGCCGGCCGATGCGGAGCGCGAAGCCGGCCATCGCGCGCAGGGCGTTGTACCAGAG
>QHTB01000095.1 GCA_003220615.1 Candidatus Rokuibacteriota bacterium | reverse complement strand
TGCGCGGGGTCACCACCCAGTCGCCGACCCGGGCGTCCATCCACGTGAGCTGGACGCCCGGCTCTCCCGACATCAGCAGCCCGTCGGCGGGATCGACCTTGATGCCGTGGCGCGTGCCCGCTCGGTGCCACGTAACGATGTTCTCGAGCACGGCGAAGACGTCCTTGATGAGGCCATCGTCGGCGGTGGCCGCGTGGTAGGCGCGGATCGCCTCGAAGTACCAGAGCGTGGCATCCACCGTGTTGTACTCGGGAGCGTCGCCGGCGTCGGGAAACCGGTTCGGGAGCATCCCGCGATCGACGAAGCGGGCATAGGTCGTCAGGATCCGGCGCGCGATCTCCGGGCGCCCCGTCGTCAGCGTCAAGCCGGGCAGCGCGATCATCGTGTCGCGGCCCCAGTCGCCGAACCAGTGATAGCCGGCGATGATCGTCATGCCGTCGGGCTCCTCGGCCGTCGCCCTGCGCACGATGAACTGATCCGCCGCGCGGATCAGCCGCTCGATCCACGCAGGCGCTGTCCTGCTCTGCGGCTGAGCGTTCCGCCAGCCCGCCACGACGCCTTCGTCGTAGTGGACGCGACGACGCCACGCCGCCTCGCCGTCGAGGGACGGCTCCGACTCGGTGGAGAGAACGAGCGTCACCGACTGGCCGGGGCTCAGCGAGGCCCGGAAGGTCGCCGCGTGGAGATGATCCTCGAGCGCGTCCAGGCCGCGCTCGCGCTCGCGGGCGAGATGGAAGCCGTGGTACCAGGCGTGCGCCGCCGCCGCGGTCGCGCCGCCCGAAAGCAGCCGCAACGAACGCGCACCGGGAAAGGCCGTGACCTTCACGCCGTGCTCGACGGGGGCGACGTCCATCGTCCATCCCCCTCGCGTCGAGCCGTGATAGTCGCGGTGATTCACGAGCACGCCGAGGTCGAGGACGGCGGGCTCGGGCCCCCGGAGCAGCGTGTAGCGGACGTACGTCGTGTTCGCTCCCGGCTCCATCCAGACGCGCCTGGTGACGAGCGCCTCGTGGCACGCGTAGGTCCACACCGGCGTGGTGCCGTCGAGGCTGAAGCGCTCGAGCGCGAGATGGCCGGACGGCGCGATCGTGCCGTCGGCCCAGCGGTTCACCGACAGCTCGTGCGTGGAGCCGCCGTACTCGACGCGGTCCTCGATCTTCGCGACCAGCAGCGTCCGGCCGAGCGGCGGCTCGAGCGCCGCCACGAGCAGGCCGTGATAGCGGCGGGTGAGCGTGCCCGCCACCGTTCCGGAGGCGAAGCCCCCGATGCCGTTAGTGCAGAGCCACTCGCGCCGCTCGGCGGCCGCGAGGTCGCCCGTGGTCTCGCGCCCGAAGTCGAGCATCAGCGCAGCCGATCTTTGAGTCGGTCGCCGACGCGCAGCGCGTTGGCCATGATCGTCAACGCCGGGTTCACGGCCGCGCTCGACGGGAAGAACGACGCGTCCACCACGTAGAGGTTGTCGACCTCGTGAGCGCGGCAGTTGACGTCCAGCGCGGAGGCCCGCGGATCGTGGCCGAAACGGATCGTGCCGTTCTGATGGGCCACACCGGCGAGCGGGATGCGCTGGCCGAGGAAGAGGTTCCGCGCGAAGAGGCCCTGGTGGCAGTCGTGGCCGTGGACCATGCACTTGGCCTGGGCCTGCATCAGCCGCTCGAGCCTGGCGATGAGCCGGCGGTGGCCCTCGTCGTTGTTCGGCCGGTACGACAGCACGATGTCGCCGTTCCGGTCGAGCGTCACGCGGTTGTCGGGATCGGGCAGGTCCTCGGACGTCAGCCAGAAGTCGAGCGAGTGGCGAGCCATGAGATCGAGCGTGAAGCCCGGAGCGAGCCTGGGCGCGCCCGCCTTGAGCGTCTCGCCGTCCAGCTTTCCCACGAAGGAGATGTGGCCCATCGGGAAGTCCCACTCGGGCGATCCGAAGTAGAAGTCGTTGAGCGCGAGCGTCTTCTGGAAGACGGTCGGGTTCGGGCACTTCGACAGCGCCATCAGCACCGAGTTGACGTGGCCCATGTAGTGGCGGCCGACGACGCCCGATCCGTTGGCCAGGCCGTGGGGGTGCCGGTCGCTCGCCGAGCGGAGCAGCAGCGCCGCCGAGTTGATGGCGCCGGCGGAGACGACGACGACGTCCGCGGCGTAGGCTTCCTCGGCGCCTCCGCGCTCGACCAGGATGCGAGTCACCTCGCGTCCGCTGGCACTCGTCTCGAGCCGCGTCACGCGCGCGCCGGTGACGAGCCGGACGTTCGGGCGCTCGAGCGCGGGATCGACGCAGATCACCTGGGCGTCGGACTTGGCTCGCACCAGACACGGATGGCCGTCGCACGTGCCACAGCGGATGCAGGCGCTGGCGTGAGGCCTGGCCTCGTTCAGCATGATGCCGAGCGGCACCGGGAACGGGCTGAGGCCCTGACGCGCGAAGTCGTCGGCCAGCTGCTGGATGCGTGGCTCGTGACTCACCGGGGGATGCGGATAGGGCGCGCTCGCCGGCGGATCGCACGGGTCCACGCCGCGCTGGCCGTGGACGTGATAGAGCCGCTCGGCGCGCGTGTAGTAGGGCTCCATCTCGTCGTAGCCGATGGGCCACGCCGGTGAGACGCCGCCCCAGTGCTTCAGCTCACCGAAGTCCTCGCGGCGGAGGCGGAAGAGCGCAGCGCCGTAGAACTTGGTGTTGCCGCCAACCCCGTAGTTCGTGTGGGGATGGAGCGGCTCGCCGTCGCGGTCGCGCCACGTCTCCTTCGTCTGATACTTCCCCTCGAGGTTGACCGCCCGCGTGCTCCAGTTGTCCGGCTCGCGAGGCACGTACTCGCCGCGCTCGAGGAGCAGGATCTTCTTCCCCGTCGGGGCCAGCGCCCACGCGAGCGTGCCGCCGCCGGCGCCGGTGCCGATGATCGCGACGTCGTAACACTCCATCGTCCTAGCCTCCCTGAGCGAACTCGGGGTAGAGGGTCATGCCGCCGTCCACGACGATGGTCTGGCCGTGAACGTAGTCGGCGTCGTCGGACGCGAGCCACACCGCCGTCCGGCCGATGTCGTCGGGGACGCCGATGCGCCCGTACGGGATGAGCTTGAGCAGCGAGGCCAACGCCTCCGGCGTCTCCCAGGCCGGCCGGTTGATCGCGGTCTTGATGGCGCCGGGCGCGATCGAGTTCACGCGGATGCGGTGCGGCGCCAGCTCCTGGGCCAGCGACTGCATGAAGAGCTTCACGCCGCCCTTCGACGCCGCGTAGTTGACGTGGCCCGCCCACGGGATGATCTCGTGGACCGACGAGATGCAGATGATCTTGCCGGCGGCGCGCGAGACCTGCGGCCGCACGCCCTGTCCGATCATCGCGCGGGCCGCGGCGCGGGCGCAGAGGAAGGCTCCGGTGAGGTTCACGCTGATCACCGTGTTCCACTGCTCGAGCGTCATGTCGGTGATCGCCGCGTCACGCTGGAGGCCGGCGTTGCTGACGAGGATGTCGATGCCGCCCCACGCGCGCTTCATCTCGGCGAACATCATCTCCACGTCCGCTTCCTTCGACACGTCGGCCCGGATCGCGAGCGCATCGCTCCCGGTGGCCTTGACCTCGTCCACGACGCGGTGGGCGGCATCGGCGTTGCCCGCATAGTTGACGACGACCGAGGCGCCGGCAGCGCCGAACGCCCGGGCGACGCCTTCGCCGATCCCGGAGCTGGCACCCGTGACCAGGGCTCTCTGTCCTCTCAGCGGCTGGTCGTCCATCGATGCCCCCTTCGACCCGTTCGAAATGTCGTGCGGCATTGGACACCTCCACCCGCCGAACGGTTCGCGAACCCCCTGGCCGCCTCGCGGTGTCGTATCCCGCGCCATGACCGACGCGGTGAAGCGCCACTGGCCCGAGTATCTGATGGAAGCCGCCGGCCGTGCCGTGCGCCAAGCTCCATCACGCCAACGACCGGCGATGCATCTTCCGCTGCCGGTACGCTCGTAATCCTTCGTGAGATGCTGAGTCACGCCATGGCCACACCCAGGGTCGTCCGGACAGCCGCCGTCGTCGCCGTGCTGGTCCTCGCGCTTCCTCTTCTGCTCCGCCCGGCCACGCCGGCCCAGGAAGTCCCGGCGACGCGGTCGGTCGACGGTGTCGTCATCTCGGTCGGGAGCCTCGAGCGCGCGATCGACTTCTATACGAAGGTGCTGACGTTCGAGCTGGTCTCGCAGAGCGAGGTGGTCGACGAGGGCGCGCGATCCCGGATCGCCCGCCTCCGGCTCGGCCGCGAGGCCATCGACCTCGTCGAGCACGTCGCGCCGCGCGGCCGGCCACTGCCGGCCGACGCTCGAAGCAACGACCGCTGGTTCCAGCACATCGCGATCATCGTGAACGACATCGACCAGGCCCATCTGTGGCTGAAGCGGCACGGCGTCGAGCGCACCTCGCCCGAGCCTCAGCGGCTGCCCGACTGGAACCCCAACGCCGGCGGGATCTGGGCGTTCTACTTCAAGGATCCCGATGGGCACGCGCTGGAGATCCTCCAGTTCCCGCCCGACAAGGGTGCGGCGAGGTGGCAGGTCCCGAGCGACAAGGTGTTCCTCGGCATCGATCACACCGCGATCGTCGTCGGCGACACGGACGCGAGCCTCAGGCTCTACCGCGACGTCCTCGGCCTCCAGGTCGTCGGCCGCAGCGAGAACCACGGCCCCGAGCAGGAGCGGTTGAACGCTGTCACCGGCGCCCGGCTTCGCATCACGACGCTGCGCGCTGCTGACGGCCCGGGGATCGAGCTGCTCGAATACCTCGCGCCGCGCACCGGCCGGGCGTTGCCGGTGGGTGCGGCCCTGACCGATCTCGTCGCGTGGCGAACGCCGCTGACCGTGTCGTCACCGTCAGCCCTCACGTCACGAATCACGAGCGCCGGCGCGACGCTCCTTTCACCCGGCGTCGTCGGCGTGTCCCGGGCTGCCGCGATGAACGGTGAGGTCGTCATCCGCGACGCCGACGGCCACGCACTCGTCCTCCGGTCACGCTGAGCCGGCCGCGCGCGCCGTGCCGGGATGCAGCAGCATCTCGATCGCGTGCTGATCGGCGGTGTCGACCGACGTGAGACGAATCAGCGTCGGCGTGCCGCCCGCGGTCACCTTGCCGTACAGATCACCCGACGCGTGACCCTCGGCCGACTCGTGGCCCGAAGCCGGGTAGGTCATCCGGAGCCTCACGTTGGTGAGCGGGGCCAGCGGTCGGGCGAGCCGGGCGGCGAGGCCTCGACGTCCAATCCTGACGACCTCACCCGCCAGACTCTCCTTGCTCACCGCCTTGCCGTCGATGACCCAGCACGTCAGGGCGAGCGCGACATCGCGCTGCTCCTCGTCTTCCGTCGTCGCCTCCGGCAGCCGTTGTGCGAACCGCCCGCTCAGACCGCGCAGCTCGTAGAGCAGCAACGGTGCGGCGAGCCCCTTCAGCTCGACCGAGACCGGCGGCAGGACCTCGGCCTTGTCGCGGAGCTGCTCGTAGGTGACAGCGCTCAGGAACACCTGCCCGCCGACCGTCGAGCCCTCGATGCGCGCGGCCACGTTCACGGCGCTGCCGACCACCGCGTACTTCGCGCGCTGCTCCGAGCCGATGTTGCCGACGACGGCCTCGCCGGTGTTCACGCCGATCCCCATCTCGAACCGGGGCAGCCCGCGCGCGACGTGGGTGTCGTTGATCTCCGTCATCGCCCGCTGCATCGCGAGCGCCGTCGCCGCCGCACGCTCGGCGTGGTCGGCGTGCGGGATCGGTGCGCCGAAGATGGCGAAGATCGCGTCGCCGATGAACTCGTTGATGGTGCCGCCGTACTCCACGACGATGTCCGTCATCCGCGCGAGATAGCCGTTGAGCACCTCCATGACCCGGGCGGGATCGCCCTGCTCGGCGAAGCGCGTGTAACCGCGCAGGTCCGACATCAAGATCGTGACCACACGCTTCTCGCCGCCGAACCGCAAGCCCTCGGGCGACTCGAGCAGCGTCTTGACGACCTCCGGAGAGACGTAGCGGCCGAAGGTGTTGCGGATGAAGTCGCGCTGGCGCAGGCCTTCGAGCATTCCGTTGAACGCGCGCGTCAGCACGCCGACCTCGTCACGGCTCCGCACGGGCAGCGCGTGCGAGAGATCGCCCTCGGCGACCCGGGCCACGCCGCGAGTCAGTGCCGAGATCGGCCGGGTGAGGTGGCGGGCCATCACGAGGCCGACGATCAGCGCGGCGAGAGCGCCGGCCATCGACGCGTAGAGGATCGAGAACTGGAGCTCGTTCAGACGGTCGAGGTAGATCTCGACGGGATAATCCACGACCAGAACCGCGAGCCGCTTTCCTGCCTCACCGCCCACGGGCGCGAACGCGCTGATCCACGTGCCCCGGGCGTTCCGGTAGATCCCGGTGTAACGGGCGACGCCGTCCTCGAACGTCCAGCCGAGCCTTTCGGCGACGTCGGGAGCCGGGGTATAAACGGTTCCCGCGACGGCGCCGTCGTCGCCCGTCACGGCCACGCGCGCCATGCCCTTCTCGAGCGCGAGCGTGTAGATCGGCGTCGGCAGCACGGCCTCGGTCCTGATGGCGTTGAGCGTCTTCTGAACGCGGGCGTAGGCGGACGACCCGGGGGCGGCCACGGCCTGGGCGTGGAGCTGGGCGTCCACCAGGAGCGAGCCGATGCGGGCGATGTTGAGGAGCTGGGTGCCGACGGCGTCTTCGACCTCCCGCTTCTGGCGGCCATAGACGACGACACCGACGAGCACGACGGCGAGCACGGTAACGAGCGCGAAGAGCCCGGCCAGGCGAAAGCTCAGGCGATTCCAGAAGCGGAGACCTGGACGCGAGCCGTCGCGCGGCCCGGCGCCACCGTCCTCGGAGGCCATGCCGGTGATTAGACACCGGCCGGGGCGGTTTCGGTTCGCAGCAGGCCCGGGCGCCCCGGCGACTCAGCGAACCGCCGGGGGTGAGGTGCGTGTCTAAGGCGGAAGAGGCGCGGTCTCTATCCGGAACAGGGGGACATTCATGAAGAAGAGCAACGCAGTCCTGGGCTCAGCAATGGCGGTGGCGCTGTCCATGGCGCTGCAGGCAAGCGCCCAGGGGCGCCCGGCGCCGGTGCCGACGTTCGACTACGAGAAATGCTACGGCATCGCGAAGGCCGGAAAGAACGACTGTCAGACCGCCAACTCCTCGTGCGCCGGGACGTCCAGGCGCAACGCCCAGGGTGATGCCTGGGTGTATCTGCCCAAGGGGTCCTGCGAGAAGGTCGTCGGCGGAAGCCTGCAGCCTCGGCAGGGCTGAGGGCCAGCGTGCTCGCGGCGGCGGTCGGCATCGGCCTGAGATCGGTGCACGTGGCCGACGTGATCGCGACTCGTCCCGCGGTGGCGTGGCTCGAGGTCCATGCCGAGAACTACATGGCGTCGGGCGGCCCCACGCTGGCCGCGCTCGAGCGAATTCGCGAGTCGTACCCGGTCGCGATCCACGCCGTCGGCCTGTCGCTCGGAAGCGCCGATCCGCTCGACGCCCGGCATCTCCGCCGCCTGCGCGCTCTCGTCGAACGCATCCAGCCAGCGCTGGTCTCCGATCATCTCTCCTGGAGCAGCCTCGGCGGACGCTACGTGAATCACCTGCTGCCGCTCCCCTACACCGACGAGACGCTTCACCTGGTGTGCGACCACGTCGCTCAGGCGCAAGACGCGCTCGGTCGGCGGCTCCTCGTCGAGAATCCGTCGAGCTACCTGCGCTTTCGTGAATCCCCGATCCCAGAGCCTGATTTCCTGGCCGACGTCGTACGCCACACGGGATGCGGGCTCCTGTGCGACGTCAACAACGTCTACGTGAGCGCGTGTAATCTCGGGCTCGACCCGGTCGCGTATCTCGACGCGCTTCCCGTGGACGCCATCGAGGAATTCCACCTGGCCGGGCACAGCGTCAACGATGCCGATGGTGTCCCGGTTCTGATCGACGACCACGGCGCGCGAGTCGCGCCGGAGGTGTGGGCGCTCTTCGCTCAGGTGCTCGCCCGCTCGGGCCCGCGGCCGACGCTGATCGAGTGGGACGCGAACATCCCGGAGCTTTCTGTCCTCGTCGACGAGGCCCGTCGGGCCGATGCCGTCATGGAAGCGCATGCCGTCGCTCCGTGAAGTCCAGGCGAGCTTCATCGACGCGCTGCTCGGCTCGGATACGGCGCCGGCGGCCGCGCTCGTCGAGGGTGACGGCCTGCCCCCCCGGGCGCGGCTCGAGATCTACCGTCACCACGCGATCGACGGCCTGACGGCGGTGCTGCAGGCGACGTATCCGGTCGTCGCACGACTCGTCGGTGACGGATTCTTTCGTTACGCCGCTCACGAGTTCATCCGCGCGGAGCCGCCTGCCGGTCCGTGTCTCTTCGAGTACGGCGAAGCGTTTCCGGGCTTCCTCGCGACGTTTCCACCCTGTCAGAGCCTCGAGTACCTGCCCGACGTGGCGCGGCTCGAGTGGAAGCTCAACGCCGCGGCCCACGCCGACGACTTCGTGCCGGTGGACCTTGGCCGCCTGCTCGGTCTCGACCCCGACGATGCCGAGCGCGTGACGTTCCAGCTCGACCCGTCGCTCTCGCTCCTTGCCTCGCCATGGCCGATCGACGCCATCTGGCACGCCAACCAGCCGGAGGTCGATCCCGATCGCACCGTCGACCTGGACGCCGGGGCGGTGAACCTCGAGATCCGCAGGGTGGACGACAACCCGGCGTTCCGACGGCTGGCGCCGGCGACGTTCGCGTTCCGCCGCATCCTCCTCACCGGATTCCCGTTGGGCGACGCGCTGAGGGCGGCGCACGCCGAGGACCACGCGTTCGACGTGACCGACGCGCTTCGTGCGTTGTTCGAGGAGAACGTGCTGGGAGGCTTTCGGCTCAGCCCCGGGACGAAGGCGTCGGCGTCATGATGACCCGCGCGTTCGACCGTCTCGGGCGGGTCCCGCTGTCGTTACATCACGTATTGTTCCGGCTCGCCGTCGCGGGGGTCTTCCTGCACGCCGGACTCACGAAGATCGCGAGCTGGGAGCCGACCGTGGCACTCTTCCGCGACGAGTACCGCGTGCCGGTGTTGCCTCCCGTGCTCGCGGCGACGCTGACCGCGACGTTCGAGGTGGGCTGCTCTGCGCTGATCCTGGTGGGGCTCGGCACGCGGATCGCGACGCTGCCCCTGCTCGGCATGATCGCGACGATCCAGCTCTTCGTCTATCCGCACGCGTGGCCGGAACATCTGGTGTGGGCCTCCATTCTGCTCTTCCTGCTGACGCGGGGGGCGGGATCGATCTCACTCGACCACGTGATCACGAAGGCTTTGACCGCCCGGGCGCGGTCCGTCGGCGCCCAGGCCTACACACGGTGATGGCCATGACCGAGCCCTTCGAATACATCTCCCACGCCCGGCTCGAGTATCGTGACGGGTACCGTCGCGCCTATCTCGGTGACGTTCCGGAGCCGGTGACCTACGGCGTCCAGGGCGCACGAGAGCGTCAAGGGCGCTATCGCGGCGGTGGCCTGGGACGCGACGATGACCGTGGGTGATCAAACGATCACAGTGAGGAGCTCATGAGCCTCAAGGAAGATCTCGCAGCACTGCGGACGCGGCTCGAAGGCAATCGCTCGCCCGACGTGGTCAAGACGATGCACCGGGCTGTCGCCGAGCTCCGTGAGTCAGGAGCGCCGGCCAGGACCTTGAAGCCCGGCCAGCGCGCGCCCGCGTCCCTGTTACCAAACGCGAACGAGGAGATGGTCGACTCCGACCGCCTGCTCGCCCAGGGGCCGCTGGTCGTGACGTTCTATCGCGGACGCTGGTGACCGTACTGCAACGTAGAGCTGGTAGCTCTACAGCAAGCGCTCCCCGAGATCACGGCGCTCGGCGCCACGCTCGTGGCGATCTCGCCTCAGCTCCCCGAGCACAACCGTGAGCTGATCAAGCATCGCCAGCTCAGCTTCGAGATTCTGACCGACCGTGGCAACGAGGTGGCGGCGAAGTTCGGCTTGCGGTTCGCCTTGCCCCAGTACTTGCGCGATCTCTACGCGACGTTCCCGCTCGATCTCGCGAAGTTCAACGGCGACGCGTCGTGGACACTGCCGATCCCGGCCCGGTTCGTGATCGATCGCACCGGGGTCATCCGCTACGCCGAGGCCGACCCCGACTACACCACGCGGCCCGAGCCGAGCGAGACGATTGCGGCGCTGCGACGGCTCTGAATCCTTTTCCGGCGATCCCGTATCTAAAGTGTCGGGAGGAAGTCATGACCGCCACACCGCTCGATGTCGTAGGCTCTATCCGATACCTGACGTTACTTCTCGCCGATCAGCCGCGGCGGATCGATACTGTTATCAACTATTTCGGCAGCACCTCGTCCGACTCTGACCCTCGACCGACCCGGTGGGAGATGCGTGCTCGTCGTGATGGCCGGCCGGCTCCGGAGAACGCGTCGACGGCCCGTTCTGCCTGATTTCGCGGACTGAGCTCGAGGCCGAGAGTGCGTCGCTTGTCAACGCATGGACATCGACGAATCCTCGCGCATCCTCGTCTCCATCGCCTTGACGCGGTCGAGAAGCCCCTGAAGGTTACGGAGCGCATTCGTAACCTTCGCCCGAGCCTGCTCGAAATCCTGCGCCAGGAACGCGAAGCAGCGGCGCAGATCTCTGTTTTCTTCTTCGAGGAAGTCAATGTGCCGGCGCAGGCGCAGCACGTCCTCGTCGAGCCTCATAGTCGCGCTCTTGCCCAATTCGCTGCTGGCCGACCCGTTACCGCCTGCCCCGCTGTTTGCCCACGAGGCTGTTGCTCAACAGACTGTTGCTGCCCCCGTTGCTGGTGCTCTCCGTGCCACTGGAATTGATCTGTTGAGCGACATGCCGGTCGTCCGCGGTCACTTGAACGTCGTCACGACCGACCTTGGGAGTCAGTATCGTCGATACGATCGAGTCCTGACGTTTGGCTGAGCTGCTCTTGCCGTTCGAGTTCTCGTTCGTGACGGAGTCAGGCGACGACAGACCGGGGGTCGGGACCCCGCTCGTGCCGGCGGTCGCCAGCGCCTGAGACTGGGTAACGAGCAACGCGCTCACCTCTGCCGGCGGGACGGACTTGGTCGTCTTGAAGCTGTTCGAGAGCTGGCGCGCCTCCGACGAGGACAGCGAGCGGGTGGCGGGAGGTGTGTGTCCCGTGAACTGAGCTTGCTGGTTGGCGCCGAGCGTCACGCCCCCACCGAACGGCTGGCCGCCCTGGAGCTGGCGCACGAGCACCTCGCCGGTGATGACCGTGAACCGCGTCGTCAAGGCCGCCGGGCCCTGATCGACCTCGACGACGACGATCGTGCCCCGGATTCCGGCCACCGCGTTAGGGGTGCGAATCTCGATCGTCTCGCCGGGCTTCATGCGCTCCTTGGCGACGGCGATCGCGGCCCGCCCGACGCCGACGTCGATTGTGGATACGTGTGGTACTTCGGTAATCGTCAGCGACGACCGCTCACGCACGGTGACGATGGCCCTGCCGCCGAGCAGGATGCGGGCGACGGAATCGTCGCCGGTGGAGACGCGGTCCTGCGCGAAGACGTCATCCTTGAACTTCAGCGGCACCGGCTGCGACAGCGATGCCCGCGACACCGTCGCGGTTCCGTGCACCGTGGTGACCACGCCAGCCTTCGTGGGTTGAGCGAATGCGCTAGCCGGGGCGGCGACGACAAGAGCGACCAGGGCAAGACGGACCCACTGGATTCGTACCATTGACGCCCTCCTCTCAGGAGACTTCGATCTTTGCCGTGGTCAGTCGGGCGCGTCAATGATGAGATCGCACTATTTCGGCGGGACCCTCCGAACGGAACAGCACCGGTGGCGTCTTGGCACTACTGCGCGAGCAGCGGGCAGCCTATGACCCGCGGTGCCGACATGTCCGAAACCTGTCCACGACGACGGTCGATATCTTCCGGGACGTGGCCGGCGCCATCATGGCATCGAGGACAAAGCGGCGGCCGAGAACGTTCAGTGCTGCGCGAGAACGCCGGCCGCCGACAGTTCCCGAACGAGCGCGATGGTGCGAAGCGGCCCCGTGTGCTGCCCCGCGGTCTCTCGCTGAAGGCGGTAGAGATCGGCCTCGGTGTCGATGTCGAACCACGCGGGAAGCACGTGCATCCTGAGGCCGCTGCGGTGGGCGCGCTCGAGCGTGAGACGCAGCACGCGCTCGGTGCTCCACGGCATCGACGTGAACAGCTCGGCGCATGGCCGCCTCGACCCGATCAAGTAATAGCCACCATCGTCACAGGGGCCCACCACCGCGTCCGTCTCTCCCGAGGTCAACACCCCGACGGCTCGCGACACGTAGGTCATGGGCAACGTCGGGCTGTCGCTGTCGATGGCGATGGCGGCGGGATGACCGGCCACGAGCAGATCGGTCAGGAGATTGTCGAGCCGCGCACCCAGGTCGCTCCCACGCTGGGCGACGAGCGTGAAGCTCTGCGGCGCGAGCTCGGCCACCGCAGCGGCCGCCTCTTCGGGCGTGAACGCGATCACGCGATCGATGCCGTCGACCGCGGCCAGCGCGTCGAGACGGTCGCGCAGGAAACATTCGTAGAGCCGCGTGGCCAGCGCCGCGCCCAGGGCGGGATGCAGCCGCGACTTCACGGCGGCCGCGCCGGGAACCTTGGCCATCACCGCCACGGCAGGTTTGCGGCTCGGCGTCACAGGCTCCACCGCACACCACACCCCACACAGGGCTCGGGAGGCGTGTCGGTCTGGATCGCCTGGCGAAAGTCCTGGTAGCGGCGCCCCCACCAGATCTCCTCGATCGATTCCCGAAAAATGTTTCCCAGCACGATGCCGTCGTAGTGCGTGGTGATCCAGGGCGCGATGCAGCACGGCAACACGTTGCCGTGCACCGTCACGTAGGCGAGCGTCCAGGGCCGGCGGCAGGCGCTCCACGGCTTCGCGTCCGCCGAGGCGCTGAGACTGATCTCCGGCGCAGTCGCGCCCGACGCGCTGAAGTCGAGGCTCGCGGCCGTCGCCGCCGCGTGGGTCTCGGCGATCAGCTCGGCCTCGCGGCGTCCCAGCCGCGCGTGCAGCGACTGCTCGGCGGTCGCGAGGCCCAGGCCGTTGTAGACGAGCCGCTGAAGATAGATGCCGCTCGCGCCGACCCGCGTGGCCAGGCCGACGAGGCCGGCGATCTCCTCGATGTTGTCCTTCATCACCGTGAACCAGAGCGACACGCGCGGCCGGTCGGCGCCGCGCTCCCGTTTGACGTCGCGAAGCCGCTCGAGGTTGGCCAGCACCTTGTCGAAGGCGTCGGCGCCCCTCACGCGCGCATAGGTCTCGCGCGTGCTCGCGTCGAGCGAGACCCGAAGCTCGTGCAAGCCGGCGTCGATCAGGGCGGTCGTCTGCGCGCGCGACAGGCTGATCGCGTTCGAGTTGAAGAGGACGTGGGCGCCTCTCGCCACGAGATGCTCGATCATGCGCGGCAGATCGGGATTGAGGAGC
>QHTB01000094.1 GCA_003220615.1 Candidatus Rokuibacteriota bacterium | reverse complement strand
CGCACGGTGCAGGGCAACGTCGAGTTCGGGCTCGAGGAGCTGGGCATGGCCGCGGCCGAGCGCGGGCGGAAGGCGCGAGCGCTCATCGAGATGACTGGGCTCGCCGGGTTCGAGGCCAGGTACCCGCAGCAGCTCTCGGGTGGGATGCGCCAGCGCGTGACGCGGCAGCTCATGCAGGACGAGCTGCTCGCGCTCTGGGAACAGGCGCGCACCACCATCCTGTACGTCACCCACAACATCCAGGAGGCCGTCTACATGGCCGATCGCGTCGTGGTGCTGTCGCGCCCGGCCGGACCGAGTGCTGGCCGAGATCGTCGTGCCGCTGAAGCGGCCGCGCACCGAGGCGATGCAGGCCGAGACCGGATACCTCGAGGCGGTCGAGCGGATCTGGTCGCTCATCAAGGACCAGGCGAGGGCGGCTCTGATCGAATGAATCGCGTCCGCGTCACCGATCGCACGCGCTTCCTCGGCCGGCCGCCGCACCGCGCCTTGCGCGTGCTGGCGCTGATCGGCCTCGTCGTGCTCTGGGAGGCGCTGGCTCGGGCCGGCGCCGTGCCCGTGCTCTTCCTGCCGTCGCCCGTCGGCGTGCTGCGCGAAGGCTGGGACATGCTACTGAGCGGCGAGCTGCTGGTGCATCTCGGCGCGAGCCTCCAGCGTCTGGCGTGGGGCTTCGTCATCGGCAGCGTCCTCGGTATCGCCATCGGGGTGGCTGTCGGATTCTTCGCGGTCGCCGAGGCGATCGGGACGCCGCTGATCGCCGCGACGTTCCCGATCCCGAAGATCGCGCTGCTCCCCTTGCTGATCCTGTGGCTGGGCCTGGGCGAGCCGTCGAAGATCGCCGTCATCGCGCTCGGCGTCTTCTTCCCGATGGCGATCAACACCTACGCCGGCGTGCGTCAGGCCGAGCCGCTGCTGATCCGCGCCGCGGTGTCCTTCGGCGCCGGGCGCCTCAGCGTGATCCGCAAGGTCGTGCTGCCGTCGGCGCTGCCGATGATCGTCGCTGGCCTGCGGCTGGCCGCCGGGACCGCCCGGCTCCTGCTGGTCGCGGCCGAGATGATCGCGGTGGAGTCCGGCGTCGGGTTCCTGGTCCTTCACGCCGACAACATCATGGCGACGACGAAGCTCAGGTCGGCATCGTCGTGCTCTCGCTCCTGGGGGTGCTATCGCACTGGGGCCTGGGCCGCCTCGAGCGGGCCCTGATTCCCTGGCGGGCTGGGACGTGAGGGGCCGGGGTCAGCCGAGCTGCAGGACGTAACGGATCACCGCCACCCAGAGCAGTGAGGCGGAGAGCGCAATCACCGTGCGGCAGACCCTGGCTCGACGGGCCGACACGCGCCGGGGACGCTGGGGCCGCTTCGACATCTGGTGCAGACGTGGCAGCGCCCGGTACTCCTCGATCCAGGCCTGGGCGCTTGTTTGAGCCACGCTCAAGCTTGAAGCAAGTTCCATTCCCGACCCCCTCGCTTTTGATCTTCGGCACTTCACGCTAGACTGGGCCGCTCGCCGAGGCGAGCTTGCCGGCGTGACACTGGAATCGTGCCGAAGGAGGCTCGCTCGGTGCTCCGCGTCCTGATGTTCGCGGCCGTTCTGCTCGTGGCCGGCGGCCCCGTCCAGGCAGCCGAGCGGGTTCGCGTGGGGATCCTCAAGCTCACCTCGTCGGCTCCGATCTTCATCGGAGTGGAGAAGGGCTTCTTCCAGGAGCAGGGCGTGGACGTCGAGCTGACCTTTTTCCAGGCGGCGGCGCCCATCGCCACCGCGCTGGCCGCCGGCCAGATCGACGTCGGGGCGACCGGGCTGACGGCCGCTCTCTACAACATCGTCCTGGGCGGTGAGCGGATCTGGATCGTCGCCGACAAGGGGCGGGAGTGGCCCGGCTACCCGCTCACGGCCATCGTCGTCCAGAAGGACCTCTGGGATGCCGGCGTCCGGGCCGTCAGCGACCTCAAGGGGCGGCGCATCGGCGTGACCCAGCTCGGTTCGACGTTCCACTATCAGCTCGGCAACGTACTGGAGAAGGAAGGCCTCAGCCTCGGCGACGTCAAGATCGTCCCGCTCCAGGCGATGAGCGCGTCGCTCGAGGCGCTCCGGGGCAAGCAGGTCGCCGCCATCACCGCGAAGTACACGGGCGCGTCGCCCGACGTCATCCGCGTCGGATTCCCGTATCAGGACCGCAACGGCCGCTTTCCCGCCGAGGACATCGAAAAGCAGATGACGTGGTGGGTGCGCCACGGCTTCATGAAGGCCACGATCCCGCGGCGCGAGATCGTCGACACCTCGTTCGTCGAGGCCGCGATCAAGGCGTTGGGCGAGTGAGCCTCTCCAAGGTCCTGATCGCCAATCGCGGCGAGATCGCCGTGCGCGTCATGCGCGCGTGTCGCGAGCTCGGCGTCGCGACCGTCGCCGTCTTCTCCGACGTCGATCGCGACGCGCTCCACGTCCAGATGGCCGACGAGGCCTACCCGATCGGCGCGGCGCCCGCGGCCGAGAGCTACCTGAACATCGAAAAGATCGTGGGCGTCGCCAAGAGCGCGGGCGCCGACGCGATCCATCCCGGCTACGGCTTCCTGGCCGAGAACGCGGCGTTCGCCGAGGCCTGCGCCGCGGCCGGGCTGATCTTCGTCGGCCCACCGCCGTCCGCCATCCGGGCCATGGGCGACAAGATTGCGGCGCGCCGCCTGGCCCGCGAGCTCGGCGTTCCCACGATTCCCGGCACGCTCGAGCCGGTCAGCGGGGACGACGCGGCGCGCGCGGCTGCGCGCGAGGTCGGCTACCCGGTCATGATCAAGGCGGCGATGGGAGGTGGCGGCAAGGGCATGCGGCTCGTGCGCCGCGAGGAGGAGCTGATGGCCGCGCTCCGGATGGCGCGCAGCGAGGCCGGCAGCGCCTTCGGCGACGCGTCGGTCTATCTCGAGCGCGCGATCGAAGAGCCCCGCCACATCGAGATTCAGGTGCTCGCCGATGGCCACGGTCATGTGATCCACCTCGGCGAGCGCGAGTGCTCGATCCAGCGCCGCCACCAGAAGCTCGTCGAGGAATCGCCGTCGCCCTTCGTGGACGCGCCGCTGCGCGAGCGCCTCGGTCAGGCGGCGTGTCGGGTGGCCAGCGCGGCCGGCTACGTGAACGCGGGCACCGTGGAGTTCCTCGTCGACGTGCGCGGCCAGTTCCACTTCCTCGAGATGAACACGCGGCTCCAGGTCGAGCATCCGGTCACCGAGCTGGTGACCGGTCTCGATCTCGTGCGCGAGCAGCTGCTGATCGCGGCGGGCGAGCCGCTGGGCGTGCGCCAGGACGACGTCACCAGCCGCGGATGGGCCATCGAGTGCCGGATCAACGCCGAGGATCCGTTCTCCGGATGGCTACCGTCGCCGGGGACGATCACGGGGCTGCGGCCCGCGTCGGGGCCGGGCGTGCGCGACGACTCCGGCATCCGCGAGGGCTACACGGTGCCCCGGCACTACGACACGCTGCTCGCCAAGCTGATCGTCTGGGGTGTCGACCGGGCCGCGGCAATCGCCCGCATGGCGCGAGCGCTGGCGGAATACAAGATCGTCGGCGTGAGGACCACGATCCCGGTGCTCGAGCGCATCGTGGCCCACGAGGACTTCCGCGCGGGGCGACTGTCCACGGCCTTCATGGACCGTTTGCTGCCAGGTCTGCAAGCGGCGGCCGGCCATTACGGCGACATCGCGGTCATCACGGCCGTGCTCGATCACTATGCGCGTCTCCGAAGCGTCGCCGCGGCGGCGACGCCAGCTTCTTCAGCCAGCGCGTGGCGTCTCGGCGCCAGGCCGGGTTGGAGATCACGTTGAGCGGACGCGCGCCGACTGCGCACATGATCAATCGGGAAGGTGAACGCAGCCACTCCGCACCCCGAACAGGCCACATGATCAATCGGGAAAACGAACGCAGCCACTCCGCACCCCGAACAGGCCGCACGATCAATCGGGAAAACGACCGCAGCCACTCCGCACCTCGAACAGGCCGCACGATCAATCGGGAAAACGACCGCAGCGACTCCGCACCCCGAACAGGCCGCACGATCAATCGGGAAAACGAACGCAGCCACTCCGCACCCCGAACAGGCCACATGACCACATGATCAATCGGGAAGGTGAACGCAGCCACTCCGCACCCCGAACAGGCCGCACGATCAATCGGGAAACCGAACGCAGCCACCCCGCACCCCGAGCAGGCCACCCACGGTTCAAGCTGGCCTCGCGCTCCGATAAATGAAATTCGTCGCGACGTCGGGAACCCGCGTGGAGACGGTAGAGGTTACCGAAGAGGGTGGACGTTACCGGGTTCAGGTCGGCGAGCGGGTGTGGGAGATCGACGCCCGGCTCACGTCACCCGGAATCTACTCACTGCTCGTGGACGGAGTATCCTACGTGGCGACCGTCGCCGAGCACGACGGGTCGTGTCTGGTGGACGTGGGCGGGGAGACTCACGCCGTGCGCGTCGAGGAGCACACCCGCTACGTGATCAGGACGCGCGGGGGCGCGGGGGCCGGAGGTGACGGCCACCGCGTGGCGGCGCCGCTTCCCGGGCGCGTCACGCACATTGCCGTCCGGCCGGGCGATCGCGTGCAGGTCGGCGACACACTGCTGGTCATCGAGGCGATGAAGATGGAGAACGAGTTCAGGGCCAGTGCGGCAGGAACGGTGGCTGAGGTCCGAGTCGAGCCCGGCCAGGCGGTGAACGCGGGTGACGTCCTCATCGTGATCGCCTCGTGAGCACCGACGCCTTCGGCAACGAGTTCGCGCCCGGCCTGCCGTACGCGCGCGGACGGATCATCCGCAGCACCGAGGACGACATCCGAAAGCTCCGCCGGGCGGGACGGGTGATCGAGCGGCGACTCGCATCCGGCGCCGGCGTCTTCAACTTCTCCGGGCTCGAACGATCGCTCAACCTCGACGCGAAGGACCTCGCCTGGACCGACGACGAGATGGCGCCGGCCCTCTACGGCGACCGTTTCCGCGCCCTCGCCCTGGAGCACCTCGGCGGCACCGCCGACCGGCACGACGCCATGCTCTTCAACCGCATGACGGCGGCGACCTTTTCCGTGCACCTCGCGCTGGTCAAGCCGGGCGACGTCGTCCTCGGTGTCTCGGCCACGTACAGCCACCCGACCGTGGTGCGCTCGGCCGCCCAGGCCGGCGCGAAGTTCATCGACACGACGACGGTGGATGCGTTCGCCGACGCCCTCGAGCGCGAGGCGCCCGCCCTGGTCGTCGTCACGCGTCTGGCCGTCTCGTACGACCTGCTGCCGCTCGACGCGCTTCGCCGCATCGTGCCGCTGGCCCAGGCGCGCGGCGTGCCCATCTACGTGGACGATGCCGGGGGCGCGCGCGTCGGCCCGGCGATGTTCGACCAGCCAAAGATGCTCGAGCTCGGCGTGGACCTCGGCGCCACCGGGCTCGACAAGTACGGCGTCATCGGGCCGCGCCTGGGGCTCATGGCCGGGCGCGCCGATCTCGTCTCGAAGATCCGGGCACGCGCCTTCGAGTTCGGTCTCGAAGCGCGGCCGATGCTGCTGCCGGCGGCTGTGCGCTCGCTGGAGGGCTATCGTCCCGAGCGCGTGCGCAGGCTCGTGGAGTCCACTCGCACGGTGGCCGCCGCGCTGCGGAAGGTCCTCGGTGCGCGCGTGCACGAGACACCGGTCACGGCTCAGCTCCGCGCCGACGACGTGCTCGCCATCGCGCTCGAGCGCGCCGGGCTGAGCGCGCCGCCGGTCGTTCCGATCGAGGCGCTGGCCGCGCTGGCGATGCTGCTGCTCGAGGACTACGGGCTCATCACCGTCCACTTCGCGGGACTGCCGCCGGGGACGTCGAGCCTGCTCATCAAGTTCATCCCGCCCGAGACGCTGGCCGCCGTGGGCGGTCCCGAGGCCATTGCCACCGCCGTGGACCGCTCACTGTCGAAGCTGGCCGAGCTCGTGCGGGACCCGGCGCGCATCGCCGCGTTGCTCTTCGGCGACGAGACCGCCGCCTGATGGCGGCGGCGATCGAGTTTCGGCAGGTCAACAAGTGGTTCGGCAAGCTCCACGTCCTGAGCGACGTCACGCTCGGGGTGGCGCCCGGTGAGGTCGTCGTCGTCTGTGGCCCGTCCGGCTCGGGCAAGAGCACGCTCATCCGGTGCGTGAACTCGCTCGAGCGCATCCAGGATGGTGACATCGTCGTCCTCGGCGAATCCATCACGAGCACGCACGTGAACCTCACCCGCCTCCGCACCCAGGTGGGCATGGTCTTTCAGTCCTTCAACCTGTTTCCGCACATGACGGCGCTCGAGAACATCATGCTGGCGCCAATGAAGGTCCGGAACGTTCCCCGCGACGAGGCGGAGAAGACGGCGCGTGCGCTGCTGGCGCGCGTGGGCATCCCCGAGAAGGCGGGTAACTACCCGGCGAACCTGTCGGGCGGCCAGCAGCAGCGCGTGGCCATCGCCCGGGCGCTGGCCATGCAGCCGAAGATCATGCTCTTCGACGAGCCGACGTCGGCGCTCGATCCCGAGATGATCAACGAGGTGCTGGAGGTCATGACCGATCTCGCCAAGAGCGGCATGACCATGATGGTGGTCACCCACGAGATGGGGTTCGCCCGGCGGGTGGCCCATCGCGTGATCTTCATGGATGGCGGTCAGGTGGTCGAAGAGGCGGATCCCCAGACGTTCTTCGCCTCGCCCAGGTCCGACCGGTCGCGGCAATTCTTGTCGAAGATACTCTCGCACTAGGAGGCGACGATGAAGCGTGGGCTCGTGGTCCTGCTGGCTCTCGTGCTGATGGCGACGCCGCTGTCGTCCGCGTTTGCGCAGTCGCAAACGCTCGACAAGATCAAGGAGGCCGGTGTCCTCACCATCGGCACCCGCACGGGCTCACCGCCCTTCGCCTACATCAACAAGAACAACGAGTGGGTCGGCTTCACCATCGACCTCGTCGAGCAGCTCGTGATTCCCGCGATCTCCAAGGAAGTCGGCAAGCCGATCAAGCTGACGAAGAAGGAGTCGACGCCACCCAACCGGATCCCGCTGCTCAACGGCAACCAGGTGGACCTGATCGCCGGCACCATGACCGACACGCCCGAGCGCCGTCAGAGCGTGGACTTCAGCCTGACGTTCTTCCTCACCGGCGCTCAGTTCCTGGTGAAGAAGGGTAGCCCGATCCACGGCATCAACGACATCGCGGGCAAGCGCATCGCCACCCAGCAGGGCTCGACGAACGCCAAGATCATCCGCGAGAAGGTGCCGACGGCGCAGCTGCGGGAGTTCCCCGATCAGCCCGCCGCCTTCCAGGCGCTGCTGCAAGGGCAGGTGGACGCGTACACCAACGATGGCATCCAGCTCTACGGTCTGAAGGCCAAGGCGCCGAACCCGACCGACTGGGAGGTCGTCGGCGACTTCTTCTCCGAGGAGCCGTACGGCATGGCCATGCGCAAGGGCGAGCCCAAGTTCAAGCAAGTCGTGGACGCCGGGCTCAAGCAGGGCTTCGAATCGGGCAAGTACTTCGAGATCTACGACAAGTGGTTCGGGCCGAAGGGCGAGCTGCCGTATCCGATGTCGCCGCAGGTGAAAGCGTATCTGCTGAAGCAGATCGGGAAGTAACGGGGCGCCTCACCCTCGCGTGAGCTACCAGTTCAAGTGGAGCGTGCTCTGGAGCGGCCAGTCCGGCCACTGGCTGCTCCAGGGCCTCATCACGACGCTGGAGCTGTCGGCCTTGGCCTGGGTCCTCGCCGTCGCGCTCGGGATCCTGTCGGGCGCGCTTCGCACGGTACCGTTCAAGCCGCTGCGGGCGGCCGCGGTCTTCTACGTCGAATTCTTCCGTAACGTCCCGCTGCTCGTGTGGATGTTCTTCTGGTACTTCGGCGTGCCGCCACTCTTGCCCCGCGGTGTGCAGGACTGGCTCTTCGATCACGGCGCCGAGTTCTGGGCGGGGATGCTCGCGCTGGGCGTGTACCACGGCGCGCGCATGTCCGAGGTGATCCGCTCCGGCATCCTGGCGATCCCGCGCACCCAGTTCGAGGCGTCCGTCGCGATGGGCCTCTCGGTCTGGCAGGCGTATCGGCTCGTCATCGTGCCCATCGCGCTCCGCCTGATCGTGCCGCCAATCACCAACGAGTCGCTGAACCTGCTCAAGAACTCGTCGGTGGCGTTGACGATCAGCGTCGCCGAGCTGACGTTCCAGACGCGGCAGATCGAGACCTACACGGCCCGGGCCTTCGAGGCGCTGACGGCGGGCACGCTGATCTACCTCGTGCTCTGCGTGAGCATCGCCTGGGTCATGAGCTCACTGGAGCGGCGCTACGCGATCCCCGGCCTCATCGCGCGTGTCGGCGGGCCGGGCTGAGCGCGCGATGCTCGACCTCGGCGTCATCGTCCACAACTTCAAGTTCCTGATCGTCCAGGGCTTCCTCGGCCTCGGCAGCTTCGCCGGCGGTACGCTGCGCCTGGCCATTCCGGCGATCGTGCTCGGCTTCGCCCTGGGGATCGTGGTCGGCCTGGCCCGGCTCGCCAACGCCGCCTGGATTCGCGTGCCGGCCGTGATGTACGTCGAGTTCTTCCGAGGTGTCCCGCTGGTCATGGTGATCTTCTGGTTCTGGTTCATCATTCCTCAGCTCCTCGGGCTGCCGCTGCCGGAGTACGGGATCGCGCTCACCGCGTTCGTGATCTTCGAGGCCGCCTACTTCGGCGAGATCGTGCGGGCCGGCGTTCAGTCCGTGCCGCGCGGCCAGGTGGAGGCGGCGCGCGCGCTGGGGCTCTCCGGCGCGAAGGCCATGCGCTACGTCATCCTGCCCCAGGCCCTGCGCAACATGGTGCCGTCGCTGGTGACGCAGATGATCGTGCTCTTCAAGGACACGTCGCTCGCGTCGATCATCGGCTACGTGGACCTCACCAAAGCGGCCCAGATCGTGAACAACCGAGAGATCCGCCCCTTCGAGCTCTACCTCTTCATCGCCGTCGTGTACTGGATCTGCACGTACTCGATGTCGCGGATGGCGCGCCGTCTCGAGCGGAGACCCACCACTGCCTGAGGTGGTGCTGCCCTCCGGCGTGCGCCTGCACTGGCGCGAGGCCGGCGATCCCCAGCGTCCCGCCGTCGTGTGGATCCACGGCGGATCGGTGGAGGACTCCTCGTTCATGGTCGGCGATCTCGAGCCCTTCTTCGGGCGGATCCGCGGCCTGTTCCCCGATACCCGCGGCCATGGCCTCAGCCAGAAGTTCGAGCGCGCCGAGGACCTGACCTATCCGAAGAAGGCGGGCGACCTGATGCTCTGGCTGGATGGGTTGGCCGTCGTCGCGCCGGTGTGGGGTGGAGCCTCGATGGGTGCGGCGCTCTCGCTCTGGGTCGCGGCCCATCGTCCCGAGCGCGTCCGCGCCGTGATCTCGATCAGCGGGCCACCGTTCGCCCCCATCGAGGCCGACCAGCGCTGGTGGAAGGCGCACCGTGCTCTGGTCGTGGCCGGGCGCTTCCAAGAGTACTTCGACGCCAACGTGCGCCTTCGCCTTGGCGAGGCCGAGCTGGCCCGACTCAAGGCACGGCCGGAGCGCTATGCCGCCGCCGTCCGTCCACTCGAGCAGCACACGGTGACTTCGCTGCTGGCCGTGCTGGACGAGACGTACGCCCGCGAGGAGTGGCTCGCCGAATGCGCGCGCATCCGCTGTCCCGTCCTCGTCGTGGCCGGCTCTCAGGACCACTTTCCCACGGTAGAGATGTCACGGCGGGTCGTGGCCACGATCCCGGGAGCCCGATTACACGTGGTGGCCGGCGGCTCGCACTTTCCCAACCGATCCCACCGCGCCGAAGTCCAGTCGGCCATCGCGGAATTCTTTGCGGAGATCGGGTTCGGTTGACACACTAGGGCCATGTTGAGCTTCTTCGAGACCGTCAACGTCTACTTCGAGAAGGCGGCGGCGCTCACCGAATACCCGCGAGGGCTTCTCGATCTGATCAAGGCGCCGAACGCCATCTATTCCGTCCAGTTCCCCGTCCGCACCGCCAAGGGCTACGAGGTGTTCCAGGGGTGGCGGATCGAGCACAGCCACCACCGGGTGCCGGTGAAGGGCGGCGTCCGCTACGCGCCGACCGTGGACGAGGACGAGGTCACCGCGCTGGCCGCGCTCATGACGTACAAGTGCGCGATCGTCGACGTGCCGTTCGGCGGCGCCAAGGGCGGCGTGAAGATCGACACCAAGCAGTACTCGGCCGAGGATCTCGAGAAGATCACGCGCCGTTACACGTCGGAGCTGATCAAGAAGAACTTCATGGGCCCCGGCGTCGACGTGCCGGCGCCCGACTACGGGACCGGGCCACGCGAGATGGCGTGGATGGCCGACACCTACGGCGCCTTCTATCCGGCGGCCGTCGACCAGCTCGCGTGCGTGACCGGGAAGCCCGTCACGCAGGGCGGCATCCGCGGCCGCGTGGAGGCCACCGGGCGTGGCGTGTACTACGGCTTGCGCGAAGCGTGCGGCGACGTCGACGACATGAAGCGGCTCGGCCTCGAGCGCGGGCTCGAGGGCAAGCGCGTGGTCGTGCAGGGCCTTGGCAACGTCGGGTATCACACGGCGTGCTTCTGCCAGGAGGCCGGCTGCGTGATCATCGCGCTGGCCGAACGCGACGGCGCCATCCACCGGCCCGAGGGCCTCGACGTCGAGGCGGTCGTCAAGCACCAGAAGGCGACGGGATCGATCCTGAACTTCCCAGGCGCGAAGAATCTGACGCCGACCCAGCGCGCGCTCGAGCTCGAGTGCGACATCCTGATCCCGGCCGCGCTCGAGAACCAGCTCACCGCTGAGAACGCCCCGCGCATCCGCACGAAGATCCTGGCCGAGGCCGCCAACGGCCCCACCACCGCCGAGGCCGAGAAGATCCTGCTCGACCGCGGCGTGTACGTCATTCCCGACGTCTACCTGAACGCCGGCGGCGTGACCGTCTCGTACTTCGAGTGGATCAAGAATCTCTCGCACGTGCGCTTCGGCCGGGTGGGCAAGCGATTCGAGGAGGCCTCCCACAACCGCATGGTGTCGGCGATCGAGAAGGCGACGGGTCGGTTGTTCTCCGACGAGGAGCGCCGCCGCATCGCCCGCGGCCCCAGCGAGATCGATCTGGTCAACTCCGGGCTGGAGGAGACGATGATCGACGCCTACCAGCAGATTCGCGAGCTGGCGCGCCGCGATTCGCGTATCACCGACCTCCGCACGGCCGCCTTCCTCAGCGCGCTCAACAAGGTGGCGACGAGCTACCTCGAGCTCGGCATCTTCCCGTAACGCGCCGGCTCCTCAAGGCCGCCGGCGCGGTGATTCTGATCGACGGTGCGCACGCCTTCGCCAACCAGCTCGATCTTCGACATCAGCGACTCCGCTACGACGTCGAAGTGACGCCGTCACTCCTCGAACTGGCGATCAGCGTCGCCGAACCGGCGCTCGATCTCCCCGAAGCGCTGATCGAGGTACGCGATGAGGTCCGGCGGCTGATTTGGCGGCTCGACGTTGCCTGGTGTACGCTGGCGCCTCGATCGCACGTCGAGGAGACCGAGGATGAGGTTGATCGCCGCGCTGCTGTTCGTCCTGCTGGTGCCCACCGTCGTCGTCGCGCAGCCCGCCGGCACGCTCGTGGTCGGCCTGGTGGCCGAGCCGGTGGCGCTCGATCCGGCGCAGGTCACCGATCTCAACTCGAACCGCGTCGGTCGCCGCGTGGCGGAGACGCTCGTCGCGTTCGCCGAGGGCAGCACGCAGATCGTCCCCGGGCTGGCCGAGTCGTGGACGATCTCGCGCGATGGCTTGCAGTACACGTTCAAGCTCCGCAAGGGCGTCAAGTTCCACGACGGCACGCCGCTCGACGCCGAGGCGGTGAAGTTCTCCATCGAGCGCCAGATCGTCCCGGACCATCCCGCGAGCAAGCTCGGGAAGTATCCTTTCGCCAGCTATTTCTTCGGCAACGTGAAGGCCGTGGAACCGCTCGACGAGCTGACCGTGCGCTTCATCCTGAAGGAGCCGCGCGCCTCGTTCCTCGACGTGATGGCCGCGGCCGCCGCGTCCATCGTCAGCCCGACGGCGGTGAAGAAGTTCGGCCTCGACTACGGCGCGAATCCGGTCGGCACCGGGCCGTTCCGCTTCGCCTCCTGGGAGCGTGGCCAGCGCGTCGTGCTCGAGAAGAACCCGGCGTACTGGAAGTTCCCGGTGAAGGTCGATCGCGTCGTCTACCGCCCGATCGTCGAGGACCAGGCCCGGCTCACCGAGTTGCTCACCGGGGGCCTCGACCTCATCGTGGGCGTGCCGCCGGACTTCGTCGCCCAGCTCGAGAGCAACGCCAAGCTCGCGCTGCTCAAGCAGGTGGGCGCGCACGTCTGGTACCTGGGCTTCAACAACGAGAAGAAGCCGTTCACCGACAAGCGCGTGCGGCAGGCGCTGAACTACGCCGTCGACAAGGACGCGATCGTGCGCGACGTGCTCAAGGGCACCGGCGCTCCGTCCAAGGGACCGGTGCTGCCGGGCACGTGGGGTGACGAGGCCCGCCTCAAGGCGTTCCCGTACGATCCCGAGCGCGCGAAGAAGCTCCTGGCCGAGGCCGGCTATCCAGGCGGCTTCTCGACGACGCTGTGGGTGCCCGAGTCGGGCTCGGGGATGCAGTCGCCGGTCGCGATGTCGACGGTGATCCAGTCCAACTTGAAAGCGGTCGGCGTCAACGTCGCGCTGCAGACGATGGAGTGGGGCGCGTTCCTGGCCAAGCTGCGCACGAAGGAGCAGGAGATGTTCGCGCTCTCGTGGATGGCCGGCGCCGAGGATCCCGACCTGGTGATGTATCCGCTGCTCCACTCGAGCCAGTGGACGCCGAACGGGCCAAACCGCGCCATGTACAGGAACGCGCGCTTCGACGAGCTGCTGAGCCAGGCGCGGGCCATCACCGATCAGGCCAAACGCGCCGAGATGTACCGCGAGGCGCAGCGCATCCTGCACGACGATCCGCCGTGGATCTTCATCGACCACGAGGTGCAGACGGCCGCCCACGCGAAGCGGGTCCAGGGCTTCCGGCTCCATCCGAGCTTCGACCTGCGCGTGGAGACGATCTCGCTCAAGTAGCCCGAGCGGCGTGGCGCTCTTCCTCCTCCGCCGGCTCCTCCTGGTCGGCCCGGTCCTGCTCGGCGTGTCGCTCGTCGTTTTCGCCGTCCTCCACATCTCGCCCGGCGATCCCGCCGAGATCATGCTCGGGCCGCAGGCCACCCACGAGGACATCACGCGGCTGCGCACCGAGCTCGGCCTCGACGAGCCGCTGCCCGTGCAGTACGCGCGCTGGATGGGCCGCGTGCTGCAGGGCGATCTCGGCCGCTCGCTCTGGATGAAGCGGCCCGTGCTCGGCGAGGTGCTGCGCCGCTTCCAGGCCACCGTGGTTCTGGCGGCCAGCGCCCTGCTGCTCTCGACGCTGGGCGGCATCGCGCTCGGCGTGCTGTCGGCCGCCCGCCGCAACTCGCTGCTCGATCGGCTGAGCGCGCTGGCGTCGCTCTTCGGCGCCAGCATGCCGAGCTTCTGGCTCGGTATCGTGCTGATGGTGATCTTCGCCTTGTGGCTCGGCTGGCTGCCGGCGTCCGGCATGTTCGCGCCCTATGGCGGCGGTGGCGTGGGCGACCTGCTGAGTCACCTCGTGCTGCCGACGGTCACGCTGGCGGCGGCGTCGCTGACGATCATCGCGCGGCTCACGCGCAGCACCATGCTCGACGTCCTCGGCCAGGACTTCGTGCGCACCGCGCGCGCCAAGGGCGTACGCGAGAGCTTCGTCGTCGTCCGCCATGCGCTGCGGAACGCATTGATCCCGACCGTCACCGTCGTTGGCGTGCAGGCCGGCTACCTCCTCGGCGGCGCCGTGCTGACGGAGACGGTTTTCGCGTGGCCGGGCGTAGGCACACTGATGGTGCAGGGGATCCTGGCCCGCGACTTTCCCCTCGTGCAGGGCTGCGTCCTGGTCATCGCGCTCGGCTTCGTCCTCGTCAACCTCACCGTCGACGTGCTCTACGCGACGCTCGATCCGCGCATCCGCCGTGAGTGACGCCGCGCCCGCCGCCTCGGGCCTGGCCGCCCCACGCGCTCCCGTCGCCATCGATGGAGCGGCGCGGTCGCGCAGCGTGCTCAGACGGTACGCCGGCCGCAATCGGCTCGCGGTGCTGGGCGCGGGACTGCTGCTGGCGGCGACGCTGCTGGCGGCGCTGGCGCCGTGGCTTCCGCTGGCCGACCCCGACACGGTGGCGACGGCCCGGCGACTGCAGCCGCCACTCACTCCGGGGCACCCGCTGGGCACCGACGAGTTCGGTCGCGACATGCTGGCCCGCCTCGTGTGGGGCGCGCGCGTGTCGCTGCTGGCCGGTGTCGCCACCGCGGCTGGCTCGCTCCTGATCGGCCTCGTGTTCGGCGTGCTGGCCGGCTACCGCGGCGGCTGGGCCGAGACGATCCTGATGCGGCTCACCGACGTGATGATGGCCTTCCCCTACATCCTGCTCGCCATCGCCATCGTCGCCGGCCTCGGCCCCGGCCTGCGCAATGCGATGGTCGCGATCGCCATCGTCGGCTTTCCCCTCTACGCTCGGCTCGTGCGCGGGCTCGTGCTGTCGCTGCGCGAGCGCGAGTTCGTCGAGGCGGCGCGCGCGCTGGGCGGGCGTGATCGCCGCATCCTCGTGCGCCACTTGCTGCCCCACCTGATCTCGCCGGTGGTCGTGGCCTTTAGCCTGGACGTCGGCGCGAAGATCCTGGCCACCGCCGGCCTCAGCTTCCTCGGGCTCGGGACGCAGCCGCCCACGGCCGACTGGGGGAGCATGCTCGCGACCGCGCGGCAGTTCGTCGTCCTGCGCCCGCACGTGGCGCTTCTGCCCGGCCTCGCCATCTTCGTCGTCGTCCTCGCGCTGAACCTCGTCGGCGACGCGCTCCGCGATCTCCTCGATCCGCGCACGCGGCAGTCGTGAACGTCGAGCACCACACCTTCTCGATCGCGGGGCGCTGCGCCCGCACTGGCGCCTTCGGCGTGGCGGTGTCCACGGCGCGGCCGGCCGTGGGCGCCGCCGTTCCGTGGGCGGGCCCCGACGGCGCCATCGCGACGCAGGCGACGACCAACACCAGCCTCGGCCGCGAAGGCCTGCGGCGGCTCGCCGACGGCGTTCCCATCGCCGAGGCGCTCGCCGCGCTCCTGCGCGATGATCCGTTCTCGAACCGTCGGCAGATCCACGGTGTCGATCGCGCGGGAGCGTGGGCGCACACGGGCCCCGACTGCAAGCCCTGGTGCGGCCATCGCGTCGAGTCGGGCTTTACGGTCGCCGGCAACTTCCTGACTGGCCCCGACGTCCTCGCCGCCATGGCGACGGCATTCGTCGCGGACGAGAGCGCCGAGCTCGGCGAACGTCTTCTGCGCGCCCTCGAGGCGGGGCAGGCGGCCGGCGGCGATCAGCGGGGGCGCCAGTCGGCCGCGCTGCTCGTGTGGTCGCCAGAGGTCCGGCCGCACCACAATCTGCGCGTTGACGATCACGCCGATCCCGTCGTCGAGCTGCGGCGCATCTTCACCGTGATGCACGGGTTTCTCGAAACGCTGCGGGAGGACTACGGCGAGGGCCTCGGTATCTACCGCCGGCCCAAGCTCTGAGCTACTTCACGGCGCCGGCGGTGAGTCCCGAGACGTAGTAGTCGAGGAAGAAGACGTAGAGGATGACGATCGGGACCGAGCCGAGGACGGCGCCGGCCATGAGCGATCCCCAGAAGTAGATGTCGCCGCGGATGAGCTCCGTCGTGATCCCCACGCTCGACGTGATCTCGTCCGAGGAGGACGTAAACGTGAGCGCGTAGATGAACTCGTTCCACGACAGCGTGAACGCGAACAGAACGGCGCACACGAGGCCGGGGATCGCGATGGGCAGGATGATGCGCATGAGCGCCTGGACGCGGGTGGCACCGTCCACCATCGCCGATTCCTCGATCTCCTTGGGGACCGTGCGGAAGTAGCCCATGAGCAGCCAGGTGCAGAACGGGACGAGGAACGTCGGATAGGTCACGACGAGCGCCCACTTCGAGTCAGCCAGGCCGAGCCAGTTGACGACCTGGGCCAGCGGCAGGAACAGGAGCGACGTCGGCACCAGGTAGGTGACGAAGATGCCGGTCCCGAACGAGCCGACGCCGAAGAACCGCAAGCGGGCGAGGGCGTAGGCGGCGATCGTCCCGATCACGACGGACACCGTAGTCGCCAGGATCGTGACGAGCAGGCTGTTCTTCGTCCAGGTCAGGAAGGCCGTGTCCCACAGGAGCTTGCTGTAGTGCTCGAGCGTCGGCCCCTGGCGGATGAGGAGCGGGACCGCGTTGCGATCGTACAGCTCGCGGTCCGTCTTCAGAGACGTCAGCGCCATGTGGTAGAAGGGGAACAGCGCAAAGATCAGGAACGGCACCAGCAGCAGATGGCTCGCGATCCGCCACCAGAGCTGTCGTCGACCGAACCCCGCCATCAGTAGGCCTGCTTGCGGACGAACCGGAGCTGCGCCCACACCACCATCACCAGTACGGGGAAGAGGTAGAGCGAGATCGCCGCTCCCTCGCCGATGCGCCCTGTCTCCAGACCGATCTGGCGGGCGAGCGTGGCGAAAAGGTGCGTAGAGTTGATCGGGCCCCCGTGCGTGAGCACGAACACGATGTTGAAGTCGCTGAACGTGAAGATGGTCGAGAAGAGCACGACGATGGCCAGTACTCCCTTGAGGAGCGGGAGCGTGACGTAGAAGAAGCGCGAGACCGCGCCAGCTCCGTCAGCCTCGGCCGCCTCGTAGAGCTCCTTGGGGATCGCGACGAGCCCGGCCAGGATGGTGATCGCGAAGAAGGGCAGCCCGCGCCAGACATTGACGGTGACCACCGCTGCCATCGCGTAGTACTTCTGCCCGAGCCAGTTCGGGCCGGGCGGGTCCATGATACCGAGCGCGATGCCCGTCCAGTTCACCACGCTGTAGAGCGAGTTGAACATCCACCACCAGCCCAGCGTGGAGAGCGCGGTGGGAATGACCCAGGGCAGGAGCACGGCGCCGCGGATCAGGCGCTTGAACCAGAGTTGCTGGTTGAGGAGGAGTGCCAGCGAGAGCCCGAGGACCACCTTGAACGCGACGGCGACCCCGGTGAAGACGAAGGCGTTCTGGAAGGTCTGGCGGAACGCGTCGCTGTCCCACAGATTGATGAAGTTCCGGAAGCCCACGAGGTGGCTCGGGCGACCGATGAACGCGTTCGACAGCGAGAAGTAGAGCGCCATCGCGAACGGATAGGCGACGAGCAGCACCAAGATGATGAGGGCGGGGGTGACGAAGAGCGGCCCCAGGACGCCCTCGCGGTCGAAGAACTCCCGGGCTCGCCCGCCGAGTCCGACGCGCGAGGATGCGGTGGCGACGCGAACACCGCCGACGGCCATCTCAGCTCATCCCGCCATGACCTTCTTCATCTCCTTGTCGGCCCAGGCGACGGCCTCCTTGGTCGGTGTTCCCGTCACGGCCTTGGCCACCATGTTCGGAAGGATGAAGGAGTTGGTGATGAGCTGGACCTTGTCGCTGGCCGGCGCGGGCCAGCCGTAGCAGTGGAACTGGACGCCTTCCTGTTTCAGGGCGGCGAACTTCGGATCCGTCTTCAGGACGGGATGGTCCTGGAGCTTCGTGTAGGCGGGCAGGTTGAAGGCGTCGCCCGACATGATGTACTCGTCGTAGACCTCTTTCTTGCCGAGCAGAT
>QHTB01000078.1 GCA_003220615.1 Candidatus Rokuibacteriota bacterium | reverse complement strand
CGCGGTCGAGATGACCGAGAGCTTCATGCTGAAGATCGGCGCCATCAAGACGAAGATCCCCTACGAGAAGCTCGTCACCAACGACTTCCTGCCGAAGTAGACGGCTAGCCGCCGTAGAAGACCTTGTCCCCCAACTCCTTGAGCCACAGCGTGGCGTCGTCGGCGCGGCCGTCGGGCGGCTTGCTGAGCCCGACCTCCACGACCTTTCCGACGAAGACGGAGTGATCGCCCTTCTCGACCGCCGCTTCGAGCGTGCACTCGATGAAGGCGGGCGCGTTGGTGAGGATCGGCGAGCCCGTCGCCCCGGGACGGAACGGCTCGCCCGAGATCCGGTCGCCCTTCAGCTCGGCCGGCTTGAAGAACGTGAAGGCGAGCGCCTGCTGTCCCTTGCCCAGGACGTTCAGGGCGAACGCCTTGTTCTCCTTGATGAGGGCGTGAGCGTGCGAGTCGGCCTTGACGCCGATCGCGACGAGGGGCGGCTCGAACGATGCCTGGGTCACCCAGTTCACCGTGGCCGCGGCCACCTGTCCGCCCTTGTTGCCCGCCGTGAGGACGTAGAGGCCGTAGGGGATCATTCGTAGCGCGGTCTTCTTGGCGTTCGGGTCCATCGGCTCCTCCTCGGGGCATATACTATCGCTCTCGACCAGGAGGCAACCATGCCGCTGACAGAGCTGAATCACTACTTCGTGCGGGCCAACGACCTCGAGCAGACGAAGAAGTTCTACTGCGACGTGCTGGGCTTCGAGGTGATGCCGCGGCCGACCTTCCCCTTCCCCGGGTACTGGCTCGGGGTGAACGGCAAGATCCAGGTCCACATGGGCCAGGACGGGATCGACCACGCCGACCTCTATTACCTCGGGACGCCCAAGGGCGCCGTGACCGACCATGCCGGCGTCGTCGACCACATCGCGTTCGTGGCGACCGAGCCCGGTGGCTTCATCCGGCGGTTCAAGGAGCGCGGGGTCGACTTCCAGCCGCGCTCACTCCCCGAGTTCGACCTCTACCAGATCTTCGTCAAGGACCCGAACGGCCTCACCATCGAGCTGAACTTCTTCGGGCTCAAGGACGTGAAGGACTGGGGCGGTGAGAATTACTCGAAGATGCCGCAGGTGGCCGGGATGAGGGCGTGACGAGGCCTCCGAGCTTCACCGACGTGACGTACGACGAGGCGATGGCGCGAGCTCGCGCCCTCGTCCCCGTCCTGCGCGAGCGGGCCGACGGCGCGGAGGTCGGGCGCGAGATGCAGAAGGAAACGCTCGAGGATCTGCACCGCACCGGGCTGCTCCGCTTTCACCAGCCGAAGCGCTGGGGTGGGATGGAGCTCCCGTTCGAGGCGATCTTCGATCTCCCCGCCGAGATCGGCCGCGGCTGCGCCTCGACCGCCTGGAACGTCGCCAACCTCGGCATTCACCACTGGATGCTCGCGCTCTACGACGAGCGCGCTCAGGAGGAGGTCTGGGGCAAGAATCCGGAATCCCTGATCGCGTCCGGCATCGCCTACCCGCAGGGGCGCGGGCGCCGCGTCGACGGGGGCTTCGTCGTGAGCGGCTTCTGGAACTTCTCGAGCGGGGTGGACGTGTCCGACTGGAACATGCTGGCCGTCATGGTTCGCGACGGCGAGCGCGTCGTCGATCACCGGATGTGTCTCGTCCCGCGCGGCGAGTACGAGGTCGTGGACGACTGGCACGTGCTGGGCATGCGCAGCACCGGATCGAAGTCGGTGAAAACCAGCGAGCTCTTCGTCCCCGAGCACCGCGCGCTCTCCATGTACCTGGCGCGCGGCGGCAACGAATTCCCAGGCGCACGCGTCACCACGAACCCCCTGTTCCGCGTGCCGCTCTCGGCGCTGGGCTCGCACTGTCTGGCCGGCGCCGGCGTCGGCAACGCCCAGGCCGCGCTCGAGCTGACGATCGATGCGATCAAGGAGCGCAGCACCAACTACACCGGAATGCGCATGCGCGATTTCCAGGCCGTGCAGCTTCGCGTCGCTCGCGCCGGAGCGATGCTGGACGCCGCGCGTCTCGTGATCCGCACGGATTGCGTCGATGCCGCGCGCATCGCCCACGAGGGTCGCGCGCCCACGCTCGAGGAGAAGCTGCGCTTCAAGCGCAACGTCGCCTACGCGATGGAGCGCTGCACCGAGGCCGTCGACACGCTGCACGCGCTGGCCGGCGCCAACGGCATCTACGATCGCTATCCCATCCAGCGCCTCTTCCGCGATCAGCACGCCCTCGCCGCCCACATCGGGTTCAGCTGGGACACCCAGGGCGGGCCGTGGGCACTGGTCGCGCTCGGTGGAGAGTTCGCCAGCCCGACGATGTGAGCACTTGGTGGCGTATCATCAAGTCCACAATTGACCGCTCGGTACAGAGGATTGATAGTGCGCTCCGGCATGGGCGAGGTTCGCGTGAAAGCCAAGCTGACGAACGCCGTCGATGAGGCGATGGTCCGGCGTGGACTGCTGAAGCCCGAGGAGGTCCGAACCTACGAGGCTGTTGCCCTCGTGGACACCGGAGCGGTTCGCACGATCTTGCCTCCCCACGTCGTCGCTCGCCTCGGCCTTGCCGCTCGCGGCCAACGGATGGCCGAGTATGCCGACGGACGTAAGGAAGCCGTGAGCGTCACGGAGCCCCTCGTGCTCGAGCTCGAGGGTCGAGACACGCTCGATGAAGCGCTCGTTCTGGGTGACGAAGTGCTCATCGGGCAAACGGTGCTCGAGAAGCTGGACCTGTTCGTCGATTGTCAGCGTCGGCGGCTCGTGGCGAATCCAGCTCACCCGGACCAGCCGGTCACGAAAGTGAAGTAGGGCGTCCGAGAAGAGGGAAGCGATGAAAGCCATTCGCGCTCACCAGTTCGGCCCCTCGCACGTGCTCCAACTCGACGAGGTGCCTACTCCGAAGCCGGGCACGGGTGAGGTTCTCGTGCAGATCAAAGCCTCCGGGGTGAACCCCGCCGACACCTACGTGCGCTCGGGGAGCTATGCACTGCTTCCCACGCCCCCCTACGTGCCGGGCGGGGAAGGCGCCGGCGTCATCGTCGAACTCGGCTCAGGTGTGCGAGGGTGGAAGACCGGCGACCGCGTCTACGTGACAGGCACGATCAATGGGCCTCTGCAGGGGACGTGTGCGGAGCTGGCCGTCTGCGGGGCGTCCCAGATCCAGCCGCTTCCCGAGCGCAACTCATTCGCTCAAGGCGCCGCCGTCCACGTGGCGTACGCGACGGCCTATCGCTCCCTGTTCCAGCGCGCGGAAGCACGCCCGGGTGAGTGGCTTCTCGTTCACGGTGCCAGCGGTGGGGTCGGCATCGCGTGTGTTCAGCTCGCTCGGTCCCACGGACTTCGCGTCATCGGCACCGCGGGCTCGGAGCGGGGCCGCCGGCTCGTGGTCGCCGAGGGTGCACATCACGTGCTCGATCACTCGAAGGCCAACTATCTCGACGAGATCAAGGCGATCACTGAGGGCCACGGGGTCGACCTCGTGATGGAGATGCTCGCCAACGTCAACCTCGACCGTGACCTTGGCGTGCTCGCCCTCCGCGGTCGGATCGTGGTCATCGGGAACCGCGGTAACGTGGAGATCAACGCGCGGCAAGCGATGGTGCGCGACGCCGCCATCCTCGGCATGGTGCTGTGGAACACGCCCGAGCCTGAGATGGCTGCCATCCAGGCGGCGCTCGGCGCTGGCCTGGCCAATGGAAGCTTGCGTCCGGTCGTGGCCCAGGAGATTCCGCTGAAGGAGGCGGCTCGCGCCCACGAGGTCGTGATGTCCTCGGGCGCCCACGGCAAGATCGTCCTCGTACCCTGACACCGAGAAACCCGCTCAACGAAAGCGTCCGAGTCGGGCTCACATCCGCTACTGGAGCTCTCGCGC
>QHTB01000093.1:18065-44761 GCA_003220615.1 Candidatus Rokuibacteriota bacterium | reverse complement strand
GCGTCGAGCACGACTTCGACAACGCGCACACCTCGCGCACGCTGGCCCATACGAGGACGTCCTGCAGCAGGCGAGCCTGTGGGCGTCGCCGTTCTACCGATCGTGGAGGCCTGGCTGACCGGCGGATCGCCGATGCCGACACCGACACGAAGGCTCGCCACCATCGTCTTTCTCGACGTGGCCATCTACGAGCAGCTGCGGGGCGAGCGCGGCAAGCGCACGCGGGTTGGCCTCACCGCGCGCAGCCGCAGGACCTGACGCGCCTACACGACGCCTGAAGATGTGACTGCGTGGACGCCGCTCACAGCCTCGGCGTCGATCTCGTCTGCGCGCCCGAGCGGCCGAGCATGCTCGAAGATGTCGCTCGGGACTCATTGCTGACGCTCGACTTCGCGGATCCCGAATGAGGGGACGCGAAGAGGACGGCCGCCGACTCGCCGGCATCGCTGCGCGTCTCTTCGGTGATCTGGAGCGCCGCCGCGGGGGACAGCCCCAGCACCTCCACGGCGGCGTTGTCGAGGCGTACCGGCGAGCCCTCCCCGAGGTCGTCGATCGCCTCCTGGCTGACCAGATTGTCCGCGAGGTGAATGACGGCGGCATTCCACTGGTACGCCACCGGCGCCAGGTCGAAGCGGTGGTGGGCGCGGATGGCGGCGGTGATCGATTCCGGCATCATCCAGTGCGTGGCGAGCAGAGCGCCCAACTCGCCATGATCGGTCTGGAAGATCTCGAACTCGGCCAGGCAGATCGGCATGCCCTTGGCTTCGGCGTGACGCTTCACCGCAGACGCCTCCCTCGGGTAGTGGCTCTCGAGGACGAGGAGGCCGAGGTCATGAAGCAGTCCTGAGAGGAAGACGCTTTCGGGATTTAGATCCGCGGGGGCACCGATCGCGTGGCGGGCGATGATCTCCGAGCAATGGGCCACGGCCAGGCTGTGCTGCCAGAAGATCGCGCGGGAAGCCTGCGTGCCGCGGACGGGCACGGCGTCGTAGAGGCTCGCTACCAGGGCTAGCCGTCGGATGCGAGCCAGGCTCAGACGGAGGAGCGCGTCGCGGATCGACGACACCGAGCTGCGGCCGATATAGGCAGCCGAGTTGGCGGCCCGCAACACGCGCGCGGCGATCACGGGATCCTGGCGAATGATCGCCGCCACCTCGGCCACCGAGGCATCCTCGCGGTCGAGGGTTGCGATCAGATGGGCAAGGACCGGCGACAGCGACGGAAGGTCGCTGAGGCCTTCGATGTCGGCGACGAAGCGCTCAGTCAGCGTCGGCATACTTTCCCCCTTGTCGGAGGATACGGACGCTCGTCGCAGTCGCAGCGGGCTTTTCCGGTCCGTCTATGCGGACTCAAGCGAAACTCGAGAGAAAACGTAAGGCGGACATGGTGCGCCGGCGGCCGGAAGCGTCGATAAAATTTTGGTACCGAAAGTCCGCCAGCAATCTGACGTGCGACCGCGTCGGCCCGATATCACCCGATGCCGGCTCTCTAGGAGTTCCTCCCCGGCGGTGGGAATGCCTCCGCGTCGTCCCGCCCCGCCAGCGTATGGTTGCACGCGCTAACTGACTGTTTCCCTTCGCGAAGCGAACCTGGTATCCGCCTTGCGAGTGTGCCCCGGTAAGAACATGATCAGTTCGCCACTGATAAGCATGGCGCGCGTCCAGACGACGTTCCGAGGCCTCGTCGTCTGCGCTGCCTGCGGCGAGTTCCCCGACGCCTCGATCGCACGTCCCAGCCCGCGGTCCGGCCCGAGAAGTTTTACGCGCTAAAGACTGAGAGGCACACGCCAGATGGACACGGCAGTGAAGACGCGAAGGCTCGAACAGCACCAGGGAGAAAGGCCTAACGCGCTCGGGCAGCTTACGGGCGAGCCGCCGGCGACCCCCTCTCAGGGCTCTCTGCTCGCTGCGGCCGCAGAACTCGTGGCCGCGCTGGAGGCATTCGACGTGGGCGGGGACCGCAGTGGGGAAGTCGGCCGCAAGGATGAATCGCTGAACTCGGGCCGTCAGGTCGTGACTGGCGCCTTCCAGAAACCACGCGCGCGCGGGCCCGAGTCCGCGGCCGCGGGTCGCAAGGCGAGCGGGACCGTGCCGGGCCTCACGGGGAACGAATGGGCCGCCGAGGCTCTCGAGGTTGGGCAGCACCCTCGTACGTCGACTGATCTCACGCCCTCACCGGCGTGGCGGGACTTCTTCGCACAATTCCGGACGCCACACGCGCCCTATCTCGTGATCACGGCCAAGGACCAGGCGTCCCTCTATGACTTTTTCAAAGGCACGTTCGCGGGGGTGGAGACCGTGGAAGTCAGAATGGATCGGCGCTCCGGCGAACGGCGCCCGCCGGCGGACACGTCGGCAGGCGACCGGCGCCCAGCTGATCGCCGTTCGCGGCCTGAGATTGACGCCGAACTCCGCGCCAGTGGCTTTGCCTTCGTGCGGTCTCAGGCCCGCCCCGATGTTGGGCGGGCCGACTCCTCACGGGGAGAACAGGGGCATCCGCCAACACTGGGCCGCGCGCCGTCCGCCGTCGAGCCGCCTCGACTCTCGCCGTTTCGCCGGGCCTCCAGCGCTTGACGAGGACACCATGGTCGGAGATTTGCTCGTTGTCGGCGAGGTCCGCATCCGCGGAACTCTGGACTCCTACTGAATTGAAAGGTGGGCAGTAATAAATGGACGGCAAAGAGAAACCGGTCACCGAGGTTCAGCAGCAGCTCATGCTCTGGGTGGAGCAAACCAAGCGTCTTCTCGTGTCGCTCCCGACCTGTTTCAGCGAACTCGAGCAGCTAAAGGGGGAGGCCGGCAGGTTCAACGAACGGATGAGCGCGCTCGAGCGAGAGAATCAGGAGCTTCGGCGGAGTCGCGATGACCTCACCAAGACCTTTGGCAAGCTGAAGGAACTGATTGTCGGGCCCCGTGACGAACCCTCCCAGACCGTCGCCGACGCGCCGAGCCCGGGATCAATCGGTACACTTGACCCTTCGGCGTTACATGCCTCAAAAGTTCGCCTCTTCTCCGGGCTCCGTCAGCCTGGGGACAAGCCGCACAACTAGTCCATGATCGCCTTATCTGGTTTCCACGGCGGCCGGGCCGCGTGCGAAAGCGGTCATCACGATGACTGCCGCGCCTAACACGGCGTCGACCGCCGTGAGAACGCTTGGCCAGCCGGTCAGCCGGCGCCTGGGCGACGTCCTGGTCGCGCAAGGATTAATTACCCAGGACGGTCTCGCGCGCGCGATCGCCGCGCAGAAGGGCACGAGCGAGAGGCTCGGGTCCGTGCTCCTCCGCCTGAACCTCGTCGCCGAAGAGCAGCTACTCGGATCCCTTTCGCGCCAGTACGGGGTCCCCTCGATCGCGGTCTCGCAGCTGGAGATCGACCCTGAAGCTCTGAATCTCGTGCCAGCGCAGATTGCCAAGAAGCACGCTGTCCTGCCGATCAAGCGGGTGGGCAACATGCTGACCCTGGCGATGGCGGATCCGACCGATGTGTTCGCGCTCGACAACGTCGCCTTCATGACAAACCTGCAAATCCTGCCGCTGGTCGCGTCCGAGGTGGCGATCCGCGAGGCGATCGAGCGGCATTACGAAGGCCAGACGAGTGGTATTACCGACATCGTCTCAGAGCTCAACAGTGGAGCTTCCCCGGACGTCGAGGTCGTCGATGAGGGCGACGAGGCGGCCACGAAAATCGACGTCTTCGAGCTGAAGGAGTCGGCCGACGAGGCGCCGGTCGTGAAGCTCGTCAACAAGGTGCTGGCCGACGCCATCCAGAAGGGCGCCAGCGACATCCACTGGGAGTCTTACGAGAAGGTCTTCCGCATCCGGTTCCGCATCGACGGCGTGCTGCACGAGATGCTCTCGCTACCCAAGAAGGTGGAGGCGGCGACCATCTCCCGACTCAAGATCATGTCGAACCTGGATATCGCCGAGCGCCGGGTCCCCCAGGACGGCCGCATCAAGCTGCGCTACAACACGCGCGAGATCGACTTCCGGGTGTCGATCCTGCCCACCATCTTCGGCGAGAAGGGCGTCCTCCGAATCCTCGACAAGGACGCCCTGCAGCTCGATCTGTCCAAGCTCGGCTTCGATCCCTGGGCGCTCGAGCAGTTCGAGAAGGTCATCCGGCAGCCTTACGGAATGATCTTGATCACGGGGCCGACGGGCTCGGGCAAGACGACGACGCTCTACTCGGCCATCCACACCATCAACTCGCCCGAGCACAACATCATGACGGCCGAGGATCCCGTCGAGTACAACCTCAAGGGCGTCAACCAGGTCCAGATCAACGAGGGCGTGGGCCGGACCTTTGCCTCCGCCCTGCGCGCCTTCCTGCGCCAGGACCCCGACGTGATCCTGGTCGGCGAGACGCGCGACCTCGAGACGGCGCAGACCTCGATCCGGGCCGCGCTCACCGGCCACCTGGTCTTCTCCACGCTGCACACCAACGACTCGCCCTCGACGATCGCCCGGCTCATCGACATGGGAGTCCCCCCGTTTCTGGTCGCCTCGTCGCTGCTGCTCGTGCTCGCGCAGCGGCTGGGCCGAAAGATCTGCAAGGACTGCAAGGAGCCGTACGAGGTGGACGAGGAGTCGCTGCTGCCCTACGGCCACGTGCTCACCGGCGTCGGGCGGACCCAGGTCTACAAGGGCCGGGGCTGCACGACGTGCAACTTCACCGGGATGAAGGGGCGGGTGGCGATCTACGAGATCATGCCCGTCACCCAGGAATTGCGCGACATGATCATCAAGGGCGCATCGACCGCCGAGCTCAGGGGCATGGCGCAGTCGCAGGGGATGAAGACGCTGCGCCAGGCGGGCCTTCTGAAGGTGCTCTTCGATGGCGTGACGACGGTCGAGGAGGTGCTGCGCGTCACCGTCGCCGAGTAATTCAGCCTCGTTCAGGCTCGAATCAGAACTTCAGGAGCCTGTTCGTCCGGCGGGTCACCGTCATAGCGTGCCGCCCGTCAGGCGGCGCGGCGGGACTTGCGAAACTTCGCCGAGGCGAGGCGGCGTCGAGTCGCACGAATCAGCCGCCAGTCGGCGAACCATTCCCAGATGGCGCCCACCATGACGGCGCCGCCGATGATGCTCAGCAGCACGACAAAGTTGGCTATCGCCATCGTGAGTCGTGGTGCATGAGCCGCATCCAGAGCATGTGAAGCGCGGCGACCAGGAGCAGCACGTAGCCCCAGGTGGTCGAGACCACGATGGGCGAGCTCGCTCTCACAGCCATGGCGCCGCCCGCGTGATCTCCCACGTCGAGATCAGATCGGGATCGTAGATGATCTCGCTGGTGGAATTGAGTCGGTACTCACCCCGGCGCGCCGGCGAGAACCCACGCACGTCGGGTGGCAGCCAGAACGTCTCGCCTTCCCACACGCCCTGGAGGGCCACGGCGAAGCCTCGCGCCCGATCCGCCGACACGATGATGCCGTGGACCTGAGGCTGGGCGACGACGTCGCCATCCTCGTCGAAGTACGTCAGGGTGATGAGGACATACTTGCCGATGTAGGCCGCGATCTCACGTCGGTCCGCCGCCGTCCCCGCCTGGTCACGGCCATCCGGTGGCCACCAGCCTGCACAGGCGCCGAGCAGCAGCGCGAGCGTCGTGATCGCAACGAGGAGGCCGAATCTCTTGTAGCTGCCGGTGAGAGCGGGCGGGCGCATCCTGCCCGGCTAGAGCATGGGCAATGCCACATTCGTTCGAATCGCAACGTGAGCGTTCCGAGGGAAATTCGTGAAGTCGCCGATGACTCAGGTGGCGACACCTGACGGCGTGGCACCAGAGTGCCATCGCGGCGTCCGGTTCTACCCAGCGGGAAGCTCGACCTTATATGTGACGCCGCGGTCGGGCCGGTTGGCGACGGTCAGGCGGCCGCCATGGGTGTCCACGATGGCGTGGGCGGCGGCCAGACCGACCGAGGGACCTCGCCCGCTCTGACCGTCGCGGACAACGAACGGCTCGAAGATGCGGGCCAGCAGATGGTCGGGAATGTGAGGGCCGTCGTCCTCGAGCACCGCCACCGCCCAGGCAACGCCGTCGCGCTCCTCCCGGCGGGTGGACACGCGCAGCGTCCCGCCCCCGGGCACCGTGAGCAGGGCATGCTCCGCTTCCAGGACGAGCGCGAGCAGGGCGCGGCCGATCTGGCCCGGATCGCCCAGGGCCGACGGCCCGCCCGACGGATACGCGCGCTCGATGCGGATGTCACCACCACGGAGCTGGGTCTGGCGCAGGCGCAGGATCCGCTCGAGCAGCGCCGTGAGATCGACGAGCGTGCGGCCGATCCCGCCGCCTGTCGAGAAGCACCGAAGGTCCCCGATGACATCGCCGATTTCGCGACAGTGTCCTTCCAGCGCCCGGAGCTGGTGCGCCGTCTCCGCGTCGGGCGGCGCCTCGAGCATGCGCTCCATCCTCAGCGTGACGGTACCGAGGAGATTGTTGACCTCGTGGACGACACCGGAGACGAGATGGCCGAGCGTCAGGACCTTCGCGGCTTCCACCAGCTCGCCCTTGGCCACCTCGAGCGTCGCGGTCTGGCGCTCCACCGTCGCGGCGAGCACCGAGTGCCTCAGGGCGAGCGACGCCTGGGTGGCGTACATGTCGAGGAGCTGCCGCTCGATGCCCGGGAGCACGGTCGTGCCCGGCGGGAGCGACAGCCCGAGCACTCCGAGCGCGCCTTCGGTGTCGGCCAGCAACAGGCCGTAATAGCTCCCCTCACCCGCGCGCTTGCCGCGGATGAGGAGGGGGCTGGCGGCGTTCAGGACGCGCCGCGCATGATCGGTGTCGAGCTCGGACACGGAGGCCTGACTCGGGGCGATGGCAGCCAGTCGAACGCCGTCGCCGTCGACGAGTTGCAGCGTCGTCACCACGCCCGGACGAAGCGTGGCGGCGCCGGCAGCGATCATCTCGTAGAGGGTGTCGGCGCTCTTGGCCGTCGGCAGGGCCTGGGCGGCCCTGACCAGCCCACCAGCGCGGACCGACAGCGCGGTACGCGTCACCGGTCGTCGAGGTGGTAGGACTTCAACTTGTTGTAGAGCGTCTTGGGATCGACGCCCAGGATCTTCGCCGCACGGGCCCGGTTACCGGCGCAGTGCTGGAGGACCTTCAAGACGTGACGGCGCTCGACGTCGTCGAGCGCGATGAGGGCGGTGTCGATGTCGTCCATCGACACCGCCGGCAGGTAGAGCGCGACCTCGGCCGCCGGCACCTCGCCATCTTCGCTCAGCACGCTGAGCCGCTCCACCACGTTGCGCAGCTCGCGCACGTTGCCCGGCCAGTGATAGCGCGTGAGCAGGCCCATCGCTTCGGCCGTCACCTTGATGGGGGCGCGCCCGGGCGGCGCCACCTGCTGGGAGAAGTGCTCCACGAGGAGCGGGATGTCCTCCACCCGCTCGCGTAGCGGCGACATCTCGATGACGATGACCCCGAGCCGGTAATAGAGGTCGTGACGGAACTCGTTGTTGGACACGGCCTTGGCCAGGTCGCGGTTCGTCGCGGCGATGATGCGCACGTCGACGTACAGGGTGCGGTCGCCGCCCAGTCGCCGGATCTCGCCGCAATCGAGGGCGCGCAGGAGCTTGGCCTGCATGGCCACGCTCATCTCACCGACCTCGTCGAGGAAGAGCGTGCCCATGTGGGCCAGCTCGAGGAGGCCGTGGCGGCGCGCCGTCGCACCCGTGAAGGCGCCGCGCTCGTGACCGAAGAGCTCGCTCTCCAGCAGCTCGTCGGGCAGCGCCGCGCAGTTCAAGGCGAGGAACGGGAGATCACGGCGCGCGCTGCCCCGGTGGATCGAGCGCGCGGCCAGCTCCTTGCCGCTGCCACTCTCGCCGAGGATCAGCACGTTGGACGCCGACTGGCTGGCGCGATCGAGCAGACCGCGCAGCCGATCCATCGCGCGGCTCGACCCGTACAGCAGCGGCTCGATCTCATGCTGGGAGACGGCACGGCGGAGCGAGCGGTTCTCGAGACGAAGCCGCCGGTACTCGGCGGCGCGCGCGACGATCTGGAGCAACTCGGCCATCTGGAACGGCTTGGACAGGTAGTCGAAGGCGTGCAGCTTGAGCGCGTCGACGGCCGTCTCGATGTCCGCGTGCCCGGTCACGATGATGACCTCGGCGTCGTGGCCGTCCGTCCGCATCTGCTGGAGGACCTGGATCCCATCCCGGCGGGGCATGCGGAGGTCGAGGATGACGACGTCGAATTCCTGCTCGGACAGCGTGGCGAGACCGGCATCGCCGTCGGCCGCAGCGGCGACGTTGAAGCCGCGCTTCGCCAGCCCCTGTACCAGGATCTCCCGCAGCTCTTGCTCGTCTTCGACGACCAAGAGCCGCAGCGCGTTAGGCATTCGCCCTCACCCGAGCCAGTTAAAGGTGGCACCGAGAGTAGCGCAGGGGCTTGGCGCCTGACAAGAAAACCGTCGAACGCCGCGGCGCGCCCGAATCCTGGCCGCCGGGATCCCTCCGGACCTCCCATCCCGCGCCGATAACCCAGTCAGAGCTTCGTCGAGCGACCGGGGGAGGACAGGACAATGCGACACGCTGGCCGGACTGGGAGTGGCCGTATCGGTCTGCGTGTCGATCATCTCGCCGTGATCGGGCGGCTGCCGACGTCGCCGAGATGACGACCTTGAAAAGGAGACGACCGTGAAATTCCGCTATGTCGATCGGTGCATCGCGCTGGCTGTCGTCGCCTTCCTGCCCGTCGTCGCGCTGGCCTCGAGCTTCGAGGTCACCCCGACCATGCGGGCGGAGCTCGAGAAGCAATCGAAGGTCCTCGCCGCCTGGGCGGCCGATCCGATCATCGTGGCCGCGGTGAAGGAACAGAATGCCAAGGGCCCGATCGCCGGCATGGACAACGCGAAGTGGAAGGCCGTTCGCCGGAGCGATCCGATCGTGCAGGGCCTGACCGGCAGCGCGGCTGGCCAGTTCCTCAAGAAGAAGGTCGAAGCCAACAACGGCACCCTCGACAAGGCGTTCCTCAACGGCGCCCAGGGCGAGAAGGTCGCGTTCGCCGAGAAGACGATCAGCTACATCCATAGAGGCCAGGAGAAGTTCGACGTGCCGATGCGCACGGGCAAGGCCTGGCAGATGACGAGGCCGTGGTTCGACGAGTCGCTCCAGGGCTACGCCCTTCAGGTCGCCGTGCCGGTCATGGACGGCGGCAAGGCCATCGGCGTGCTCGTCGCCAGCGTCCCCGTCACCTATCTGGAACGCGTGGCCAAGAAGTAACGGCGAGAGCCGGGAGATCGACATGAACGTCATCATGCGACTGCTGCCAGGGTCGTCGATCCGGGCGCGCCTCCTCGCTGCCTGCTGTGGTCTCGCGCTGCTGACCGCGCTCGTGGGCGGCGTCGGGTCCGGGGGATTCGCCACGATGAACGCGGCCTTTCAGCAGGCCGCCAACGAAAATCTTCCGGCGGTGAGCCATCTCCTGCAGGCCGACCGCGACATGCAGCGGGCCCTCGTGGCCCAGCGCACGCTGATGTTCATGAAGTCGGACTCTCTGGCGGCACAGGAGCAGATGAAGAGCTACACGAGCAGCATGCTGCAGATCACCGAGCACTGGAAGGCCTACGTCGCCTTCCCGGCGCACGCTGGCGAGGCGAAGCTCCGCGCGGAATTCGAGGCCGCCCGGGCCGAGTGGGAAAGATCGGCGGGCGAGGTCGTGAAGCTCCTCGCCCAGGACTCGACCGACGCACGCAAGCACGCCATCGACGTCTCGCTCAACGAGGGCGCCGAAAAATTCGAGAAAGCCCGCACGGTCCTGCGGTCGCTCAGCGACATGCATCTGAGCGCGGCGGCCAGCAGCGTCAAGACCGAGGAAGCACGGGCTGCCACCATCCGCTGGTGGATGTTCATCGGGATCGCAGCCGCCCTGGCGTCGGCGTTAACCGTGAGCCTTCTGCTCGCCCGCTCCATCTCACGACCGCTCGCCGAGACGGTCGACCTGCTGCGCGACATCGCCGAGGGCGAAGGCGATCTCACCAAGCGTCTCACGGTGCAGTCCAAGGACGAGATCGGTGAGCTCGCGAGCTCGTTCAACACCTTCATGGATACGCTGACGACCATCATCGGCAGCGCGCGCCTCACCGCCACCCACGTCACCGGCGCCCCTCAGCAGTTCTTGGGCGCCACCGGCCAGCTCGCGTCGGGCACCCAGGAGCAGGCCGCCAGCGGATCGACGGCCGGGACGGAAGGAACGAAACGTCAAGAGCGGAGGAGGATGAGGGCTGAGGATCCGGGGCTGGCGGAGTTCATCGAGACGCTCACGGTCAAGGGGACGAATGGCCACACCCACGGCAATGGCCACTCGCACAACGGGTTCGAGGAGCTCTAAGCTCTTAGTTCATTTGCACCAGCGGCAGATCTTGCCGTCGGCGACTCTCGCTGCCGCCCCGCACACTGCAGGTCGCTTCGGAAATCTCCGAGATTCCTGACGTCCATCCCCGGCATCGGCAAGGTTTTGGGTCCTCCCTCGGGATCGGACACCACACTGCCGATCACCTTACTAGCACCCCGGAAGTAGTGGGGGAGGAGACCAGTACCCATGGACATCGACGACGTTCAACGTCGAGGGACCAACACGGCCGGCGAATCCCGTGACAGCGCCGTCGGGCCGTCGTACTGGAGCGAGGCCGTCCAGGAAGCTCGCCGGGTCGGTCTCGACGTTCCCGATGGGCAGACCGATCGGGTCGACGCCCTTCGCAGCCGGATCCGGAGTGGCGATCTGGTCCCGGATCCCGACCGGATCGCCAAAGCTCTGCTCGGTCAGGGAGTCGTCGACGCGTAGGATCAGGCTCGGTAGAAGCGCCCAGAGGGCCTCGCCGAGCTTCGCCGAGGTGTTGGATCGCACCGAAACCCTCGTGCTCCAGCTTCGTCTGCTCGAGAACTCCCGCGACGGGCAGGTCTGGGCGTGCCCGGGCTCGTGGATCTCGTCATTCAACCTTCACGACTGGAGTTCCTCAAATGACGCCGCTCGACACAGCGCTCGTGTATCGGTCGCCGAAGCTGGGCGACTTCAACTACGGGACCGAAGACGTGATCCGGTTCCCGCAGGGCATCGCGGGTTTCGAGCAGTTGCGGGAGTTCGTACTCTTGGCTCGCGACGAGTGCGATCCCTTCATCTTCCTGGCCGCGCTCGAGCAGCCGGAGGTGGCGCTGCCGCTGGTGCCGGTGGCACCGGGCACGCTCGACGTGCGGCCCTGGCGGGCGGCGTTCGCGTCGCTCGGTCAGCGCACCCAGGCGCCGATCGCCTACTATGCGGTGGCGTCCATCAGGCCGAACGGCGGCGAGATCGGCGTCAACCTGCGCGCCCCGATCGTGATCAATCTCGACACCCGGCTCGGCTGCCAGGTCATCCTGCCCGACGAGACGCTGCCGATGGCAGCGCAGCTGCCCGCCTAGCGCCATGCTGGTTCTGACCCGGCGCATCGGCGAACGGCTGCGCATCGGCGCGGACATCGAGCTGGTCGTGCTCGATGTCCGCGGGCGCGACGTCCGGCTCGGCGTCAGCGCGCCCAGCAACGTCACGATCCATCGCGAAGAAATCTACCTGAAGATCCAGGACGCCAACCGGACGGCGGCGGCCGGCCAGCCCGGGCTGACCGACGCCTTGGCCCGGGCGGCACGTGCGCTTCGCCGGCGCACGCCAGAGCCTCCGGCCACGGATGGTACTCAATGCGCGAGGCCGTCCGCACATTGATGCCGTGGACAAGGCTATGAAGGTCCAGTTTGCCGACGTCGGCATTGCAGGCAAGCCCTACGAAACCGACGTGCTGGCCGCCGCAATCCGTGTCCTCAAGTCCGGAAATTACATCGGCGGCTCCGAGGTGGAAGCCCTCGAGCGCGAGTTCGTCGAGTTCTGCGGCGCTGCCGAGGCCGTGTCGGTCCGCACCGGAACCGACGCGCTGACGTTCGCGCTCCGCGCGGCCGGCGTGGGGCTCGGCGACGAGGTCATCACCGTGCCGCTGACCTTCATCGCCACCGCCGAGGCCATCTCTCACGCGGGGGCGACGCCAGTGTTCGTCGACGTAGACGCGGAGACCGCGCTGATGGACACCCGCCGCGTGGCCGCCGCGATCACGCGCCGGACGCGCGCGATCGTGCCCGTCCATCTGTGGGGTCAGCCAGTCGAGATGAGCCCGCTGATGGCGCTCGGACGCGAGCATGGCATCACCGTGATCGAGGACGCCTGCCAGGCCCACGGCGCCGAGTACCGCGGGCGCCGGACCGGCAACCTCGGCGATCTCGCCGCCTTCAGCTTCGGTCCGTCCAAGAACCTCGGAGCCTGCGGCGAGGGCGGCATGGTGACCGCGCGGGATCCAGGCGCGCTGGCGCTCGTGCGCCGCCTGCGCGACCACGGTCAGTCGGGGCGCTACCAGCACGACGTCATTGGCTACAGCGGCCGGCTCGATGCGTTGCAGGCCGCGATCCTGCGCGTAAAGCTGCGCGCGCTCGACGCCGCGAACGCCCAGCGCCGGAAGCTGGCGCTCCGGTACGAGGAAGCGCTCGGGGACATCCCGGGCCTCGTGCTTCCGCGTCACCCGGCGCACGTGCTCCCGGTGTGGCATCTCTACGTGATCCAGGTCCCCCAGCGCGACCGGGTGCAAGAGAAGTTGGCCGCGGCCGGCATCGAGACCGGGCTGCACTATCCGACCCCGGTTCATCTGCAGCGGGCCTATCGCTTCCTCGGCTACCAGCCCGGCGACTTTCCGGTCAGCGAGCAGCTGGCCGAGAACATCCTGAGCCTACCCTTTCATCCCGAGCTCAGCGAGGCCCAGATCGCCTACGTCGCCGACTGTCTGAGGCGCGCGCAGTGAGCCGGCTCGACAGCCCAGCGGAGTCCGGGTTGCCGGCCTCCCCTGGGCCACGAGGGTCGGCCGTGATCCCGCCGACCCGGCCATACATCGGAGACGAAGAAGAGGCAGCCGCGGCGGCGGTCCTCAGAAGCGGATGGCTGACACAGGGTCTGAAGGTCGCCGAGTTCGAGGCGGCATTCGCCGAGTACGTCGGCGCCGATCATGCTATCGCGGTCTCGAACTGCACCGTCGCGCTGCACCTGGCCCTCCGCGCGCTCGACGTCGGCCCCGGCGACGAGGTCATCTGCCCCACGCTCGCGTTCATCGCCACGGCCAACGCGGTGGTGTACTGCGGCGCTACGCCGGTGCTGGTGGACGTCGACGACGCGACGTACAACATCGATCCCGACGCCGTGGCGGCCGCCATCACGCCGCGCACGCGCGCCATCCTGGCCGTCCATCAGTTGGGGCTCCCCGCAGATCTCGAGCACCTGCACGCGCTGGCCAACCATCGCGGGATCGTCCTCGTCGAAGACGCCGCCTGCGCGGTGGGTGCCCGGTACCACGACACGAGAATCGGCCGGCCCCGCGGCGTGTTTGCGAGCTTCAGCTTCCATCAGCGCAACAGCATCACGACCGGCGAAGGCGGCATGATTACCACGAGCGACGCCGCACTGGCCGAGCGCGTGCGTCGACTGCGGCAGCACGGGATGGCACTCTCGGGTCTCGATCGTCACCGCGGCGCCACCGTTCAGTTCGAGTCCTATCCGGAGATCGGCTTCAACTACCGGATGACGGACCTCCAGGGCGCCGTCGGCATCGAGCAGCTCCGCAAGCTCGACGGCGTGCTCACCCGTCGCCGCGCGCTGGCCCATCGCTACACCGGAGCGCTGGCCGGCGTGCCGCACCTCACCACGCCCGTCGAGCCCGCCGGGCTCGCGCATCCGTTCCAGTCGTACATGGTCCGCGTGAGCCCCAGCGCGCCTTTGAGCCGCGACGCGCTGATGGTGCGCCTGCTCGCCGAGGGAATCGCCACGCGCCGGGGCGTCATGTGCATCCACCGGGAGGCGCCCTACCGGAAGCTTCTCGGGGACGTCTTCCTCCCGACGGCTGAGCGCGTGAGCGACGAGGGCCTCATCCTCCCGCTCTACGCGCAGATGACCGATGCCGAACAGCGCACCGTGATCGCGGCGGTCGCCGCCGCGCTGGGATCCCACTCATGACGGCGTCTTCGATTCCGAAGGCTCAGGTGAGCCAGGCCCTCTGCGAGGCCCTCGACGCGGCCGAGGCGGTCATGCACGCACACATGGGCGGGGGGTCAGGCTGCGTGGATCGACATGACTGAGAATCTGGGTCGAGAGCTCGATCTCCTCTCCGGCTGGCTCTCCCAGACCGCCGAGATCGAGCGACTGTCCGCGCGCTTCGCGGGGCTCGCCGATGCAGTTCGGGTCGGCGTGGCCGTGATGACGCGAGAGCGCGTGCTGTACGCCAACGGCCACGTGCCTCGGATCCTCGGGCGCTCCGCCGAGAGCCTCCCCGCCACTCCGCTGGTGCGGCTCTTCCCGGCCCGCGAAGTGCGGGCGCAGGTTCGGGCGGCGGTGAAGCGCGCCTGGGGTGGCACGCCGGAGGCCCTTGGCACCGTTTCCATCACGCGCGACGACGGCAGTGTGTGCGACGTCGCCGTCGTGCTCCGGCCGCTCACGCGTGAAACAGAGCCGACGCTGCTCGTCGTGGTGGACGACGGCGCGGGCGCCGGATGGGCCGCCGGGCGACGGCCCGAGCGCGAGGACACCCTGCGCGTGTTCGGCCTCTACCTGGCCGGCCTCGCCAACGATCTCCGTGGCCCGCTCACGGCCTTCCTCGGGCACCTGACGCTGCTCACGAAGCGCTCGGACTTGCCCGGCGACCTGCGCGAGGCGTTCGAGCTCTACCGGCAGGTGACGTCGGAGACGCTCGACCGCTTCGGGCGCGCCATGGAGTGGGGCCGGCGTGTCCCGCTGGTCGAGCGCGTCGATCCCGAGACGGTGGTCACCGCCGCGGTCGCGACGTTCGAGACGGAATCGACGCCGGGTACCGTGTGCCTCGAGCTCGACCTCGCCCCCACCGCGGCTGTTGTCGGCAACGCCGACCAGCTCCAGCTCGCCATCGAGCACGTGGTGCGAAACGCCTGGGAATCTTTCGGGGGCCGCGACGGCACGATCTCGATGACGCTGGAGCCACGCGGCCGCCAGGTGGCCCTCGTCGTGAAGGACAACGGCCCGGGGATTCCCGACTCGATCCTGCCCCACGTCTTCGAGGCGTTCTCGTCCACGAAGAGCATTTCGGCCGGTCTCGGGCTCGGTCTCGCCATCGTGAAGGACATCGTGGACCGCCACCAGGGCCAGGTCACCATCGAATCGTCCGGCGCGGGCACGACGGTGACGTTCCTGTTCGATGGCGTCGACGAGGCCGTGGGCGACGGGCAAAGGGCCACGCGCAAGCGCGTGCTTCTTGTCGAGGACAACGTGGCCGTCCACGAGACGTACCGCTTGCTGCTGGAGAAATCCGGCTTCGAAGTGGTCTGCGCCACCGACGCCGACGAGGCGCTGCTGCTCATCACGCGTGACACGGTCGACGCGGTCGTCGTGGACGTTCAGATGGCGGGCCGCGATGGCCTGGCTCTCGTCGAAGCGCTCGCCAACTGGCATACGCACCTCTTGCCGAAGGTGACGCTGCATACGGCCTACGCCTACGAGGACCGCGTGCGTGCCGTGGCTGATCGTTATGGCATCGGGCTCCTCGAGAAGCCCTGCCCGTGGGACAAACTGCTCGAGACAGTGACCCGGCTGGCCAACACGCAGCTGTAGTCGTCACAAGGTCTGGCAGGCGAAGTCCTAGCGGGAGATTGATCGACGGGCTTTAATTATGAAGTTGGGGGGACCCGTTCCGCTTCCCCCCAAACCCCCCTCTTCGCGTTGCGCGTGACTAGATTGGGGGGGACCCGTTCCGCTTCCCCCCAACCCCCCCTCGTCGCGTCGCGGCGTTACTACTCCGCGCCGGGGAATCCGGGGGGGGCGGTGGCCTGGCCGTCGCGGGCGCGCTTGAGGCCGTCCAGCACCTCACCGTCCACGCTGACGACGTCGCCCTGCATCACGCGCATGAGCCAGCGCTGGCCACACGTGCAATCGAAGACGACGGTCGACTGGAGCGAGCCCTGCTTGCCGCCGTTCAGGAGATGGATACGGTGCAGGCGCATGCCGTGTGTGGACGCGCACGTCCGGAACTTCGTGTGGGGCTCGATGTCGGTCTCCGGGCGCGCCATCAGGCGAACGCCAGTTCCTGCGCCTGGGGCGCGCAGCGCGGACCGCAGAAGCGGAGCGAAGAGCGCGGGCTCGCGAACGGCTCGTCGCAGCACGCGCAGGCGCGCATCCACCAGCCGCGAGGGCTGATCTCGTTGCGCAGGAAGACGAACAGGCTGAGCGGATGCACGTCGCGCATCACGCGGCAGAGAGCGTAGAAGTCGAGGCCGCGTCCGTTGTTGAACAGCGAGGTGACGTCGCTCTGCTGGGCCTGGGTGAGCGGACGGTAGCGCGGAGCGTCCGGGTCCTTCCACACCGGCACGCCGAGGCTGGTCAGCCGCGCCAACACCGTCAGCACGCGCTTGCGGTCGCAGTCGAGAATCGTGGCCATGTCGTTCACCGAGCAGCTGCGGCGGAGGAACACGACGGCCGCGATGAACGCGGGATCGACCTTCAGCGACACCGAGCGGCGCTCGGCCGGAGTGACCGTCATGCCTGCGCCATCGTCCGCTCGTCGCGGAGTCCAAGGATCTCGGCCAGCAGCGACTGATAGCGGACCACCGATTCCTCCCCGGCCAGCGTAGCATCACTGCCTTCGAGGGCCGCGGCGAAGCGCGTCCAGTCGGGAACGGCGACCGCGGGGAGCGCGACCGCCATCAGCCCACGCACGGTATCGGGCAGGTCGAAGTCCTGCGCGACGACGCCATCGACGCCGACTGCCTCGCCGCTGACCTCACCGCGCGCGATCGCCGCGAGCAAGTCGAGGACGGCGCGGTTCAGCCCGGCCACGCGGTGGAGCACGCGGGCCGCGGCTTCCGTCCACAGCCAGTGCCGTCCCTCGGAGCCGTACGTGTAACGGACCAGCGCGGCCGTGGGCTCGGGGGCGGCACGCCGGACCGAGGTCACGAACCGAGACTCGCAGGCGGTCGGGCAGGATCTGCGCAAGCGACGCACGCGACGCGAGCAAGCCGCTCAGCGGGATATGAATGCCGCCGTTGACGTGGGAGAGCACCGCGGGCGGCGCCTCACGGTCACGGCCATAGAGCAGATCGACGACGGTCGCGGCCGCCGCCGACGACGGCAGCCGCAGCAGCTCGTCGACGAACGCGACGACTGCGGCATTGACGGCTACGAGTGTGGGATCCAGCGCCATCAGGTCACTTGCCTTTTGGGCATTCCCAGTCTTGCGCATTGGTCGCCAGAGGGAGCAAGAGGCATTCCACGCTGCATTTAGTTGATTTCGCGATGGGCGTCCGTCGCACCGGGGCCCCACCCGGAAACCCTTACCAGGGACGATGGGAAAAATTCCCGCCTCGAATTTGACAGATCCACCAATTAAAGGTCGCTGCCCACCGGAATCGCCTGCAGAACGCCGAGCGGAATCGTGACGTGGGTGAGGCACACCAGACAGTAGAAATCCGCCTCGATCAGTCCGCGAACACCCTGGAACGACAGCGGCTTACCACAGCGGCCGTGACAGAGGGTGTCGTCGGGGCGGCGGAACGCCGTCACAACCGGTGGAACTGGAGCTGTCGCCGGCGCCGGTGTGATCGTCACTGGCCGGGGCCGCCGGAGTTGCCGCTTGGAACGTTCGCTGGTCAGGACGGTCATCGGTGAGCCTCCTTGGCGTCGTCACGAGAGCAAGAAGCTCACCAGACCTGCGGAGATCGACACGACGGGGACTTGCGGCGTCAGCGTGCAGGCGCGCGCCGGCAATCCGTGCCGAGATGGGCGACATTGCCGGAGGGCCCATGCGATTTGGCCCACGATGTCAGTGATGACAGATCACGCACTCGAGCGGCGCCTGGGCTCCACGGCGGTTCTGCTCGCGATGGCAGTCGATGCACCAGCCCATGCTCAGCCGTGGTGGCGGCAGTCTGAGGCCGACGAGGTTCAGCAGGTCGTTGCTGAGCGTGCGGCCCGTCTCGGCGCCCACCACGCGCATTCGCTCGATCGGCCCGTGGCAGGTCTGGCACGCGACACCGGCACGCACGTGAGGCTTGTGCGGGAAGTACGTGAACTCCGGAACCTTGAAGACGCGGACCCACGGAATCGGCTCACTGCGACGGGCGTACTCGTGGATCTTGGCGATCTCGGGATTGTCCTGAGCTCCGATGATCTTGTGGCAACCCATGCAACGCTCGACCGACGGCAGTCCAGCGGCTGTCCCCCGTCGCGCCTGGGCGTGGCAGTACTGACAGGCGAGCTGGAACGAGCCGGCGTGCACGATGTGGTTGAAGAAGATCGGCTGGGTCGGCGCGTGCGGCGCCGTCGCGACGGCTCGATGATCCTCGTCGCGGAACGGCGGTTGCGCGAGCGAACGGACATAGGCGACGACCTGCGCGACCTGCGCGGCGCTCAGCAACGCCTTGAACGGCGGCATCGTGGGCGCGAGACCTTCGGCGGGGCCGCCGTTCTCGATGATGTTTCTGAGGAAGCCGTCAGGCAGTCCATTCATCAACCGGCCGTCGGTCAGATCGGCCGGCTTCGTCCCGAACCCGGCGGCCGAGGCTCCATCACCGCGGCCCGATTCTCCGTGGCAGGGGGAACAGTTCCGGGCGAAGAGGGCCTGGCCCGCCTGGACGTCGCGAGGATCGAGGGCAGCAAAGGCGCCCGCCCAGAAGGCGGTTGACAGGAGCGCGAGAACGGCGAGGAGGCAGCCCCCGCCCATGAGCGAACGAGCCATGGGCCACCACGACGCGGAGGCTGGAGGCCTCCGCCGGAGGTTATTCCTTGATCATCTGCTCCCGGCGCTTCAGGTAGAAGTGCCGCACCGAGCTGTACAGGTCGATCGTCGTCTCTTCCACGCCCTGGAACAGCTCGTAGTTCAGCGCACGATCGTTGATGGTCTCGCCGATCTTCATCCCGAGCTGGTCAAAGAAGAACGGAATGAAGTAGTTGAGCGGATTCATGGCGCCGTCGACGCCCCTGCCGATACCGTCGCGCACGGTCATCGGGCCGAAGAACGGCATCACCAGGTAGGGCCCGGGGCCTGCGCCCCAGAAGCCGAGCGTCTGGCCGAAGTCCTCCCGGCTCGGTTTGAGGTCCCCGGTCTTGGCCGCGTCAAAGAGGCCGCCGAAGCCGAGCGTGCTGTTGACCACGAACCGCGATACCTCGCGGAGGGCGCCTTCCCACTTTCCCTGGAGCAGGCTGTTCACGAAGCGCGGGACCCAGGTGATGTTCGAGAAGCCGTTGTCGATCATGATCTGAGCCTGCTCGGGCAGGACCGCGCGATAGCCACGGGCGACCGGCTTCAGAAGGTACTTGTCGAGGTTGTAGTTGAACGTGAACATCTTCTCGTTGAACGACTCCCACGGATCGTATTCGTCGTCATCGTTCTGAGCGCCGGGATCGGCGGTGGCCTGAGCCACGATGATCGGCGCTGACGGAGTGACCGGCGCCTCGGCTGCGTTCGACCGCGGGAGCGCAGCGACTTCCTCGTCGGTCGTGGTCGTGATGGTCGGGACCTCGGCTGCAGGTGGCGTGACGGCGACCGGTTCGACGTCGCTGACGGTGGCGGGCGGGAGTGCGTCTTCGCTACGGAGCGTGCTGGTGAAGGTTCCACAGCCCGTGAGCACGAGTCCCACGAAGAGCCACACGATGGCGGACGGTGAACGGCGCACGAGCGACCCTCCCCGAGCCCACGGACTCATACCTCAGATATCGACAGACTATAGCCGAAGCGAGAGCCCGGCTGGTGAGAAATCCTCAGAGGGTCACGTCAACATTGTATCGGCGGCCCGGATGCCGTAACGTGGGAGTGCAAGAAAGAGTCCACGATCGCAAGGAGCGTGCGTGAGTCGGGCAAAGAGCCGCGAGTTCGCGTGTGACGTCGTCTCGGAAGCCGTGCAGATTCGCTTGAAGAGGTGGGGCGGTTTCGGGCGCCCTCCTGGGTATTTCGTCCAGTGCAATCAGACCGACTGCCAGTACGTGGACGAGAACAAGCCCCCCTGCCCGCTACACATCGGGATGTTCGCCGACGAGATCCGTGAGGCGGATGCCGAGCGCGCCCGCCGCGCGACTGACGGCTGAGCGGGCGCGCTGCGCCTGCGCATGATCAGTGCTTCGTGATGTCGTAGATGGTGCCGGCGGCCGCTCCTAGCCCCGTACCGATCAGCGCACCCTTCCCGGCCCCATAGCCGGTCCCGGCGCCAATCGCCGCCCCGGCGCCCGCTCCGACCGCCGCTCCCCCTACGGTCCGACAACCGGCAGCCGCCATGACGAGGAGCAGCATGCCGGAGATCGCTCCGATTCTCGCCTTCCTCACGTCCATCATGACCTCCCGAGGCAACGGTCTCAGGAAGTGAGACGGGGGGCGTCCGCCTCGAATTCGACGGCCTAGCGACCGGCCGGCGGACGGAGGATGACGATGGTCGGGGCTCCGAGGTACCGCTGGGCCACGCGCATCAGGTCGGCTGCCGTGACGGCCTGGACGGCGGCGTGATAGCGCTCGGGAAAGTCGCCTCCCACGCCTTCGATCTCGTAGAACGCGAGGTACCAGGCCTGGCGGGCATTGGTGCGCCGGTCCATGGAATAGTTGCCGAGGAGGAAGCCCTGGGCGCGCCGAAGCTCGTCGGCGCTCACCGGCTGCGTCCGCACGCGCTCGATCTCCCGCTGCAGCGCGGGCTCGGCGCGCGCGACATTCTGGGGTGCCGTGCCGAGGTAGAGCACCAGGAGGCCGGGCTCGCGCACCGGCTCGTAGAACGCGTTGGCCGTATAGGCGAGCGCCTCCTTGTCGCGCAGCTCGGCGAAGAGCCGCCCCGCCATCCCGCCGCCCAGCACGGTGGCCAGCACCTTGACCGCGGCGTGATCGGCGTCCGCGAGCGCGGGCGCGAGACCACCGGCCGCGATCTGTGCCTGTTGCGCCGGTTGCTCGATCACGAGACGTCGGGCGCCGGAAGCGGGCGTCCCGTTGCGGGGCTCGGCCAGCTCGCCGCCGCGCGGGAGGCCCCCGAAGAGCTTCCGCGCCTCGGCGACGACGTCCGCGCTGCGGACCTGGCCGCTGACGGCGAGCACGATGCGCTCGGGCCGGTAGAACTGACGGTACCAGGCGACGATCGCGGCGTGGTCGATGCGCTTCAGCGACTCCGGCGTGCCCAGCGTGGGCAAGCCGTACGGGTGGAATCCGTAGGCCGCGGCGTACAGCTCGTCGAAGGTGCGCGCCGACGGGTTGTCGCGCTGACGCTGGATGCGTGAGAGCAGCCAGTCGCGCTCACCGTCGACGTCGGCCGGTTCGAGCTTGGGCGTGAGCGCCACCTCAGCGGTCAACCCGAGGAGCTCGCGCCAGAACCGTGCCAGGGCCGACGCCTGGATTCCCGAGTAATCGACCTCACCGGACGCGATCAATTTCCCGCCGAGGCCCGCGACCGCCTCGGCCAGGTCGGCGCCGCTGCGCCGCGCGGTCCCCTTCACCATCACGGCGTGCACGAAGTTCGAGATCCCGGCGTTCTCGGCGCGCTCCCAACGCGTGCCCATCCGCACGAGCAACGCGACGGCCACGACCGGCGCCAGCGGGTTCTCGCGCACGAGCACGGTGACGCCGTTGTCCAGGCGTTCCCGCGTCACGTCCTCGGCGGCGATGGCGGGGGCGTCGCGGCAGATCATCGCCGCCACGAGGACGGCGATGACCACGGCGGCCGTGGAGCGGATCGAGCGCCGCATTATCGAGACGCTGGAGGGAGGAAGCGCACCCGAGCGTAGTTGTCGTCGGCGAAGTACTTCCGGGCCACCGTCTGGATCTGGGCCGCGGTGATCTTGCGCAGCCGCGACAAATACGCGATCTCGTCGTCGAGCGTCCACGTGGTCTCGGCCTGGCCGTAGGTCTTCGCGAGGCCTTCGGCGGTCTCGATGTCGAACGCGTAGTTGCTCTCGGCCGTGATGATGGCGCGCTGGCGCTCGGCCTCGGTCACGCCCTCCGCCTTCACGCGCTGGATGACCTCCAGAATCGTCGCCTCGGCCCGCGCGAGATTGGCCGGATCGAGGCGAGCCACCACGGTGGTGAGCCCCGCCCGTTCCCAGGCGCCGTAGGCGGCCTCGATGGCAAAGACCAGGCGATCCTGATCGCGCAGGCGCTGGCTCAGGCGTGACGAGGGCGAGTCGCCGAGGATGTACGTGAGGAGATCGACGGCGTAGACGTCGGGCTCGTTGGTGGCGGCCGTCCGCCATCCCAGGCCGAGATACGCCTGCTGCTCGGAGCGCCGGATGTCGTCGCGCCGGCCGCCGGCGAGCGTCGGCGGGCTCGCGCTCGGCGGCCGCGGCGGCGGCGAGCCGCTCAGGCGCCCGAAGGTGGCCACGACCGCGTCCCGCACGTCCGCCGACTTCACCGCACCGACCGCGATCAGGACCATGTCGCCCGGCACATAGAACTTCTTGTAGTAGGCGTTGAGACGATCTCGGGTCAGGGCACCGATGAGCTGTTCCGTGCCGAGGAGCGGCCGGCCGTACGGATGGGGCGCGTAACCGACTTCGTAGAGCCGCCGGACCATGAAGCGGTCGGGATTGTCCTCGGTCAGCCGCATCTCCTCGAAGACGACCTTGCGCTCGGCGTCGAGCTCGCGCTGCTCGAAGCTCGCGTTGACGGCGATGTCGGCGAGCAGCTCGATGCCGGCGCGCATGTGCTGGGCTGGCAGGACGACGTCGAAGTGAGTGTAGTCCTGCGACGTGAAGGCGTTGCTCGTCCCGCCGAGGCCTTCGATGAGCGCGTCGATCGAGCCCGGCGGCCGGGTCGGCGTGCCCTTGAAGAGCATGTGCTCGAGGTAGTGCGACAGTCCGAGCTCGTCGGCCGTCTCGTCGCGACCGCCGACGCGCATCCAGAGCTGGAGCGCCACCACGTCGCTGGCGCGATGCTCCTGCGCGATCAGCACGACGCCGTTGGGGAGGACTTCACGCGTGGGCCGGCTCGACACGGCGGCCCGGCCTCCCGCCGCCCCGGACGCACAGCCGGCGAGCAGCACGAGCACCAGGACGAGGCGGCCGCGAGCGCTCATGCGACGCGGTTCAGCGCGTAATCGAAGATGTCGAAGTTTCTCAGGTCCGTCCCCGCGCGTGTTCCGGACACCAGTGCGCGGTTGAGCACGAAGGGCACGGTCTGCTCGCTGACGCCGCCGTGCGAGCGCAGCGGCTCGCGCAGCAGCGAGAGGTCGTGGGCCTCGGGCGCCTTGCCGAGCACCACGTCACGTCCGGAGACCACGATGACGTCGCCGAGACGGTCGGCAGGAAGCTCGAAGCGCGCACAACCGGTGGGGCCGTCGTACACCTCGGCGACGCCCGGCGTCGCTGCGAGCCGGGCGATGACGCGGGACGCATCGTCGGCCCGCGCCAGGTGGATCGTGGCGAACGAGCCGAGCGCTCCGTGGTGGACGACGTAGGGATCGGTGATCGGCAGGATGACACGGGCCTGGCCCGGCCCCACCACCGACTCGACGAGCGGCGTGAGGTAGACGACGTTGGGCGTCCCATCGGTGCGCGACTTGGCGTTCATCCCGTGATCGGCCGTGATGCCCAGGATGGCGCCGCCGCGGTCGAACGCATCGAAGTAGTGGTCGAGCATCGCGTAGAACTCGTTGGCCACCGGATCGCCCGGCGGATGCTTGTGCTGGATGTAATCGGTGAGCGAGAGGTACATCACGTCGGGGCGCTCGCGCTCGAAGAGGGCCAGGCCCGCCGCCAGCACGTACTCGGAGAGCTCGGCGCTGTAGACGTCGGGCACGGGCATCGCCACCAGGTCGGTCACGCGATCGATGCCGTGCTCTTCTTTCGTGGCCTCCGCCGCCTTCTCCGACGAGAAGCAGACGCCGCGGAGGCCATGGCCGAGGAGCCGGCGGAGCTTGTCCTTGGCGGTGATGACCACGACGCCGGCGCCCTCGCGCGCGAGCACGGCCAGCAGCGTCTCGCACCGCAGGAACTGCGGGTCGTTCATCATGACCTCTCGCGCGCCGGTGGCGTCGTAGAAGTAGTTGCCGGCGATCCCGTGGACCGCCGGCGAGACCCCGGTCACGATCGAGAGATTGTTCGGATTGGTGAAGCTCGGCACCACGCTGCGGGCGAGCGTTGCGAAGCCCGATCTCCGGAAGCGGGCGATGGCCGGGCTCCGGCCGGCCGCGATGGCCGCATCGAAGTACGCCGGCTCGGAGCCGTCGATGCAGACGATGACGACGGGGCCGCGTGGATAACGGTAGGTGCGGCCATTGACGGTGACCGTGGGCCCCGGGGTCATGGACGTCACGGATACTACTACGGCGGCGTGGCCGGCCGCGGATGAGGAATTTTTCCGGCGCGCCGTGCGAGACGGCGCGCCCAGTCCACGACGCGCACGCCGAGCAGCACGGCCAGCACCGCCGCGTAGACGTACTGATCGGTGCGCCCGACCTTGGCGAGCCAGATGAAGTGCAGCGCGGCCAGCACGCCGGTGAGATAGACGAGCCGGTGCAGGCGCGTCCAGCGCCGCGCTCCCAGGCGCCTGATCATCGCCGTGGTCGACGTCAGCGCGAGCGGGATCAACGTCAGCAGCGCCAGCATCCCGACCGTGATGTAGGGCCGCTTGACGACGTCCTCGGCCATCTGGCCCCAGTTGAAGAAGTGATCGACGAGGATCCAGACCGAGAAATGGAGCACCGCGTAGGTGAAGGCGAAGAGGCCGAGCAGGCGGCGCAGGAGCGCGGGCCAGCCCCATCCGAACACGATGCGGAGCGGCGTCATGGCCAGTGACGCGAGCAGCAGGCGGAACGTCCAGTCGCCGAGGAGATTGGTGATGAACGAGATCGGGTTGGCGCCGAGATCGTCGGTGTTGAGCCACACGGCCCGGCCGATCCACCACGCCAGCGCAGCGAGCGGCGCCAGGCCGATCGCCCACGCCACGATCTTCGGAACGAGCCGGCCGCGACGGCTCACGGCCGATCAGTAGTACTTCTTGAGGTCCATCCCGGTGTAGAGCGACCCGACCTGGTCGGCGTAGCCATTGAACATCAGCGTCGGCCGGCGCCGGAACTCGCCGATGCGCCGTTCGGTGGCCTGGCTCCAGCGCGGGTGACTCACGTTGGGGTTCACGTTCGAGTAGAAGCCGTACTCCTGCGACGCCGCCTTCTCCCACGCCGTCTTCGGCTGCTCGCTGACCAGCCGGATACGCACGATCGACTTGGCGCTCTTGAACCCGTACTTCCAGGGCACGACGACACGGATCGGCGCACCGTTCTGGTTGGGCAAGACCTGGCCGTACATGCCGACGGTGAGCAGCGTCAGCGGATGGAGCGCCTCGTCGAGCCGCAGGCCTTCGACGTACGGCCAGTCGAGCCCGCCGCCGAAGAAGCCCGGCTTCTGGCCGGGGAATTGCGCAGGATCGAGCAGCGTCGTGAACTCGACGAACTTCGCCTGGCTCGTGGGCTCGACCTGCTTGAGCAGCGCGCTGAGCGGAACGCCGATCCAAGGGATCACCATCGACCACGCCTCGACGCAGCGCAGGGCATACACGCGCTCCTCGAGCGTAAACGCGCGGACCAGATCGTCGATGTCGTATGTCTTGGGCTTGTGCACGAGCCCTTCGACCTTGACCGTCCACGGCCGCGTCTTGAGACGATGCGCTTCCCGCGCCGGATCGTCCTTGTTGACGCCGAACTCGTAGAAGTTGTTGTAGGTCGTCGCCGACTCGAGCTTGGTGGCCGCGTCCTTCACCGAGAGCGCCTCGTTGCGCTCGGCCTTGAGTGGCGCGCCCGCCGGCGGCGCGGCGGCGTCGGCGACGTCGGACGCGCCGAGCGCGACGGCGGCGCCACCGGCGATGAACGCGCGGCGGTTCAGATAGAGCGTCTCGTCGGTGACGTCGGACGCCTTGAAGCGCTCGGCCCGTCGGATCAGCATCGTCCCTCTCCCTTTGCCGTCACTATCTCACACGCTCAAGACCCGGCGAATCGGTAGCCCTGCCCGTGCACGGTGAGGATGAAGCGCGGGTGCTCGGGATCCGCCTCGAACTTCCGGCGCAGCCGCAGGACGTGCGTGTCGACCGTCCGCGTCGTCGGAAAGCGCTCGTAGCCCCACACCTCGTCGAGCAAGCGCTCCCGGGTAATGACCTCGCCGCGATGGGCGAGCAGGTACAGGAGCAGGTCGAACTCCTTGCGGGTCAGCATCACCTCGTGGCCGGCCTTGAAGACCTGCCGGCCCCGGCCCCGCACGCGCACGTCGTCGAAGGCCAGCTCCTCGCCCTTCTGTCGCGGCCCCGGCCGTCGCAGCACCGCCCGGACGCGCGCCAGGAGCTCGCGCAGCGAGAATGGCTTGGTCAGGTAGTCGTCGGCGCCCAGCTCCAGGCCGCGAACGCGGTCGGCTTCCTCACCCCGCGCGGTCAGCATGATGATCGGGACGTCGATACCGCGGGCGCGCAGCGTACGACAGACGTCCCACCCGCTCACCACCGGCATCATGAGATCGAGCACGATGAGATCGGGGGCCTCGCGGGCCGCCACCGCCAGCGCGTCCGCGCCGTTGCCGGCCGTCAGCGTCTGATAGCCCTCGAAGCGAAGGTTGTCCTCGAGGCCGCGGACGATCTCCGGCTCGTCGTCGACGATGAGGATGCGCGCCATGCCCCTAGCGTAGCGCCAGGGTTACGGCACTTGTCACAATCTCGTCAAATCGTTCGGTCG
>QHTB01000093.1:0-18051 GCA_003220615.1 Candidatus Rokuibacteriota bacterium | reverse complement strand
TTTTCGAAGAGGAACCAGTAGGGGACGTTGCTGGTGCCCGTGTTGAGACGCACCTCGCCAACTTCTAATAGACGTCCGTCGCCGGTCCGCGCCGATCTGATCTGCATGCCCTCGACGTCACGCCGCGTTCCCGAGCTGTCGGTGTACTGGCTGGGGTAGAGACGCAGGACCTCGTCCTTGGACATGCCGACCGACAACTGGTTGAGGCTACTCTCGCGCCAGACCATCGGGCCGCCGCCACATCCTGAGAGTACGATGACGAGGAGTAAGGTCGTCCAGGCGCGCCCACCCATAGCGCCCTCCTTCGGGCTCGATTGTTCAAAGCCAATCGGTGCCCTTGCCAATTAGTGCTCCTCATACGATGGTGCCAGTGACCCTCCCTCATTGGGAAACTATTCGGCGACCGCTACCTCCTCGTCAAATCGAGCGCCACCTGGGCTGCGCCCAGCAAAGCCGTCCGTGACTCCAGGACGACCTGGATTGGAATGTCGGCCAGCAACTCGGCCATGCGGCCCTTGCTGCTGAACGAGTCCACGAAGCGGCCGTCGCCGAGCCGGGGGAGGATCTTCGGCGCGATGCCACCGGCCACGAAGACGCCGCCCACCGCGAGGCCTTTGAGCGCGAGATTCCCGGCCTCGGCGCCGTACGCGGACACGAAGATCTCGAGGGCCCGCATGGCGTTCACGTCTTCGCTGCCCAGGCCGGCAGCAGCGATCGCGGCGCTGGGATCGCCCGTGGCCATGCGCTCGGTGAGCCACGCCGGCTCGGTGAGGCCGCTCGTGGCCCGGACGAACCGGTAGATGTCGCGGAGCCCGGGCCCGGACACCACCCGCTCGTAGGAAACGTGGGCGTGGTCCTTGCGGAGAAACTGGAGGAGGTCCACCTCGATCTCGCTGCGCGGGCCGAAGTCGGCGTGCCCGCCTTCGGAGGCCGTCACGAGATGGTGAGAGCCGTCCCAGACGAGCAACGCCTCCCCCAACCCGGTGCCAGCGGCGATGACCGCGATATTCCCCGTCCGGGACCGCCCCGGTTGCAACGTGTACAGCGACTCGGGCCCGAGCCCGAGCACGCCGTGCGCCGTCGCCTCCAGATCGTTGAGGAGCCTGACGCGCGTCGTGGGAATCGTGAGGAGCAGCGCCGCCTCGTCGAGCTGCCACGGCAGGTTGGTCGTGACGACGCGTCCATCGACCACGGGCCCGGCGACGCCGAAGCACGCGGCGGCGATCGCTCCCGGGGCACGATCACCGAGGAACGTCTGCAACACGTCTTCGAACCGGGCGTATTGCCGGCTCGCCAGGGTCGCCTCGCGCACCGGCATGAGCGGCCCCGCGCGGCCATCGAAGAGGGCGAGGACCGTCTTCGTCCCACCGATGTCGCCGGCGAGGATCATCGAGGTGTTACTTCATGACACCTGAATAGATGTCGGTGATCGTCTTGAGGAACTTCACGGCGTCCTTTCGCGTCCGCTGAAACGAGTTGCGCCCGATGATCGAGCCGAATCCGCCGCCGTCGCGGATGGCGCGGACCTGGTCGAACACGGCCTCGTCGGTGTCGGCGGCGCCCCCCGAGAAGATCACGACGCGACGGCTGTTGAACGTCGCCTGAACGACGTGACGGACCCGCTCGGCCAGGGTGCTGGCCGGCACGCCGTGCTTCTCGTAGACCTTGCGGGCCGGCGCCTGCTCGAGATGGGCCGTCGGCAGCTTGACCTTGATGACGTGAGCGCCGAGCTGGGCGGCGATGTGCGCCGCATAGGCGGTGACGTCGAGCGCCGTCTCGCCCTCCTTGGTGAGCCCCGACCCGCGCGGATACGACCACACGACGACGGCCAGGCCGGCGCGCTTGGCTTCCTCGGCCAGACCGCGGAGCTGTCCGTACATGGTCAGCCGATGCTCGGATCCCGGATAGATCGTGAAGCCGATGGCGACGCAGCCGAGACGGACGGCATCGGCGACGCTGGCCGTCAGGGCCTGGGAGGGGTCTTTCTCCTCGAGCAGCACGTCGTGGTTGTTGAGCTTGAGGATCAGCGGCAGCTCGCCCGCGAACTCACGCGCCCCCGCTTCGAGGAAGCCGAGCGGTGCTGCATAGGCGTTGCAGCCCGCCTCGAGCGCCAGCTCGAAGTGGTAGCGCGGGTCGTACGCCACGGGGTTCATCGCAAAGCTGCGGGCCGGACCGTGCTCGAAGCCCTGGTCCACTGGAAGGATCACGAGCTTGCCCGTGCCGGCCAGCGTTCCGTGATCGAGCAGGCGGGCCAGGTTGGTCAGAGTCCCGGGGTTGTCGCTGCCGTACCAGGAGAGGATCTCTCGCACGCGCTCGGACATCGTGACCTCCTACGTGGGTTCCTGTGTCTCCAGCTTACCTCCCTTCCCGCGCGTCACCGCCATCATCGCGGCAGCCACAGCGTGAACCGGCTGCCCTCGCCGGGCCGGCTCTCCACGTTGATGCGTCCGCCGTGGGCTTCGGCCACGTGCTTGACGAGGGCCAGCCCCACGCCGCTGCCCCGCCGGGCCTGCGTGTCGCTCCGGCCCACCCGATAGAACTTCTCGAAGATCTTCTGGGCTTCCTCCCGCGGCACGCCGATGCCCCGGTCGGAGACGGCGATGCCGACGCCGCCGTCGGCGGCCCGCGCCTCCACGCGCAGCCATTTCGTGTCCCCCGAATACTTGATCGCGTTGTCGACGAGGTTCGCCAGGGCCTGACCGACGGCGTCGGCGTCCATCGCCACCTCGGGAAGGTCGGGCGCGATCTCCACCTCGACCTTGAAGCCATGCTGGCCGAGCGGATACGCGAAGGCGTCGAGCGTCTCGCGGACGAGCGGCTCGACGGCCGTCGGCGCCATGTCGTAGCGGCGGCGGCCGCCCTCGATACGGGAGAAATCCAGCACGTTGTCGATGAGCCGCGTCAAACGCTCGCTCTCGCGCGTGATGACGCGGTAGTACTCCTGCCGGCTGGCATCGTCGGGCACGCGGCCCATCTCGAGCGTCTCGCCATACATCCGGATCACGGACAGCGGAGTCTTGAGATCGTGGGACACGTTGGCGACGAAGTCGGCCTTGAGCCGGGCCATCTCCGTCTCCCGTCGCACCAGGCGGCCCACGGCGACGACACCGGCGGCGATGACGACGATGAGGACCGCGAGAGCTCCCATGCCGATGCTGACCTGGCGGCGGACGGAGGCCACCGGCGACGTCCCGCGCGGCTGATAGATCGCGATGCGCCAGCCCGGGAACCCGTTGCGGAACGGCACCGCCGCGACGAGATCGGCCCCGTCGAGCGGCCGCTGGCTGTAGACCGGGCGGCCCGCCGAGTCCACGATCGCATAGATGGTCGGCGCCTCCTGGCCGGGAAGCAGCGATTCGAGCACCTGGCGGCGCAGGCCTTCCGCGCTGCGCGTGATTCCGATCAGCACCGGTCCACGGCCGTCGCGGAGCACCGCGGTGAGCACCGAGATCTCGCCCACGGCGACCTCGCGGCGGCCACCGCGGTCTTCCCATCCCCGGGTCATCAGCACGCGCAGCGCTGAGATCACCGGGGCGTCGCCATCGACGGGGGCGCGTGGATAGACGACACGCGCGCCACGATCGAGGACGTAGAGACGCTGAGCGATCGGTGTCGCCGCGACGAAGCCGTCGAGCGCGGGTTCCACCGGGCCTCTGGCCGCCAGCGTGGCTTGAAGCCGGGCGAGCGCGTCGTCCTCGGTCGCACGGAGGACCATCTCGACCTTGTCCGCCGCCATGGCCGCCACGTCGCGGGCCTGCTCCCGCGAGAGCAGCTCCGCCGAGTGCTGCCACTGGCGGAGCGAGACGTACCCGAGCACGGCAACCGTCGCCGCCGGCAGGACGATCGCCAGCAGCGTGAACACGGCAAAGCGGCGCAGAGCCTCTCAGCCTTTCTCGTCGAGGAGCCGACGGATCAACGCCTCCGTCTCCTCGTAGGCGCCCTCGCCGATGTGATGGAAGCGGACCACGCCGCTGCGGTCCACGACCACGCGCGTCGGCCACGCCCGTATCGCGTAGCGGTTCCAGATCGCGAAGTCGTTGTCCTGGACGACGGGATAGAGGATGCCGAGCTTCTTCGTGGCCGCCGCCACTCCCGCCGTCGGCTTCTCCCAGAAGAATTCCGGCGAGTGCACGCCCACGATGGTCAAGCCCGCGCTCGCGTACTTGCCGTGCCAGTCCCGCAACTGCGGGATCACGTTCTGGCAGTTGATTCAGCCGTGGGTCCAGAACTCAACGAGCACGACTCGACCGCGGAGCCCGCCGATGGTGAGCGGCGGGCTGTTGAGCCACGGGGCTCCCACGATGTCGGGCGCGGCTCGGCCGGTACGCACCTGAGCGGGGACGACGCCGGCGGAGAGCGCCAGCGCCGTCACGAACACGAGGGCCACGAGGCTGCCGCGCGTCTTCACTTCTTGTCCATCATCGAGTCGTCCTTCTTCATCATGGTCCCGTCGTCTTTCTTCATCATCATGGAATCATCGCGCATCGACATGCAGCCGCCGAGCACGAACGCCGAGATGATCACCATCCCGATCACTCCCGCCACCGTCTTCGTTGCTTTCGCCATGACCGCCTCCTCGTGGGGATGTGACTGCGCGAACGGGGGCAGTGTGACGGAGCAGCCGGTGGCGGTTGTCACGGCGCTGTGAATTCGTGCGACGGCTCTAGACGATCTCCTCGAACGGTGTCGCCTCGCCGAACCGGCTCATCGAATACTTGGGCAAGCTCGCGTAGACCTCGCGCAGTCGCAGATCGATCTCGCGATTGGCGAGCGCGAACAGGCTGCGTCCCTCGGGGTCACCCTCCACCAGGAATGGGCCCAACCGCTCGACTTCCAGCACCCACAGCGCCTGGGCGATGCCGAGATCCTCGAGCCAGTGGACGTCGACCACGCGCTTGATGCACTTGCCGTAGGCGGCGCCCAGGCCATAGCCGACGGTCGTGAGATACACCGCGCCGTGGGGGACGAACCATTCGCGATAGGCGACCTCGGTGAGACCGGCCTTGCCCACGATCACCCGGGCGCCCGACTGCTCGAACCAGCGCGTCATCGACTTGCCGAACCTGAACGACGCCGTCGCGGTGACCGCCTCCACCGCGTAGGAGCCGTCGGGGCGCACGGTGGCGGCGGGCGAGCAGTGGAAGTTGACGTTGGTGAGCTGCCGCACGCTCGCGGGCAGGCCCTGGCCCAGGTCCACGACCTTCCGGTAGACGCCCTCGCGCGCGGTATAAAGGATGCCGTCCAGGTACACCACGTCACCGAGCTTGAGCTGGCTGATGGCCTCGGCGCTCACCGGCGTGGTGAGCCGTACCTCGTCCATCGCCACGTCGTCGAGCCTCTGGGGCGGCGCAGACGGTGTCACGGCCTATTCGATCCCGGTGCGTCGGTAGTAATCGGTGAACCACTGGGGATCGCCACGATGCTCGACGCGGCCATCGGGATGGATGCGCGCGGTGGCTCGGCGCGACGACAGGCAGAAGCTGTGCATCCCGATGGGCATGCCGCCCGTGTGCGAGTAGGCCACCTCGATGTGCGTGGCCACGACGAGGGACGACCCCGCGAAGCCCATCGCCCCGATGCCGATGTAGTTGCCGAGCGCCGTCAGCTCGTCCTCGAGCTTCGCGATCTCCGGGTCCGGGTTGCGGCTGCCGACCGCGCGCAGGCAGGCCGCCTCTTTGCCCAGCCGCACGCACGTGTCCTTGGCGCCGCCGATCCCCACGCCGACGATGGCCGGCTGGCAGGCGAGGCCGCGCCGGCCGAACTCGACGAGCGTGTCGACGAAGAAGCGCTTGATTCCGGCCACGCCGTCGGCGGGAAACAGCATCCGGTAGTCGCTGCCGAAGAGCCCGCCCTTGTGGACGGTGGTGACGTCGATCCAGTCGCCGCCCGGCTCGAAGGCGTACGTCACCTCGGGGGCGTGGATGCCCACGTTGTTGTTGTGATCGACGCGGGTCAGCGGATGCACGCGGTTCGGCCGGAGCGGGATCGACGCGGTCGCATCGGCCGTGGCCCGGCGGAGCGCGCTCTCCATCGCGACGAAGCCGCCCTCGATCTGCGCCTCGTTACCGACGCGCACGTAGTAGCGTGGCAGCCCCGTGTCGGCGCACATCGGCCGGCGATCCGCGGTGGCCAGCTCCCAGTTGGCGAGCATCTCGGTCAGCACGAAGCGGGCGAGCTTGTTGCGCTCGACGTCGCGTGCGCGGCGGACCCCGTCGCGATAGTCGGCGGGGATGTCGATGGCCGCGCGCGCCGTCAGCTCGCGAGCGGTGTCTTCGATCAGCTTGGCGGGGATCGCGCGGGCCATGTCTCAGGTCACCCTAGCCGCCGAGTCCACGCGCGTCAAGCGCGTCCGGCGCGGCATCACCGGATCCGAAATGCCTGACCGATGAACTCCGGAAACCGGTTCTCCAGATCCGTGACCACGGCGTCGGCGACTTCAAGAGCGCTGCCCGGACGCTCCTGGGCCTCGCCTCGCGTCCACTGCTCGATGTAGGCGTCGGAGTCGTGAATGCCGAGCTGCATGGCCGCCGAGTCGATGAGCATCTGGAAACGCTCGGAGAGCGCGCGCGTCACCGTCTCGCTGGAGTCACTCACCTCCACGCTGGCCGGGACGCCCCGCCAGGTGACGATGCGGTACGTCGCCACGCTCAGCCGCCCATGTACTGGCCGAGGAGCGTGATGCGATCGCCCGGGGCCAGGCCGGAGTCGAGCGAGTGGGTGACCCCGAGCACGGCGTCGTTCACCAGCACCTCGATGTGCTCGCCGATCTGATCGCCGTGCCAGAGCGCGGCGTCGAGCTCGGGGAAGCGTCGCGTGAGCCCGCGGAGCAGGGAGCGCACGGTCGTCCCCTGCCCGAGCGGCTCGTCGAAGAGCCGGCGACCACTTCCATCACCGCCGACGAGCTTCGTCACCCACGAGACGATCTCGACGGGAATCGTGGTCGTCGCCGTCGTCATGTCCCCGGCGCGCAGCAGGTGGCGGCCTTGGCCAGGCGCAAGCCACGCGGCGCCTGCGATTCGCGCTCGAGGGCCGGCGACTCGTCCTCCAGGTCGTGATTGAGGACGTAGATTTCCCACTCGACGCCGTCCGGGTCTTCCACCCAGAACTTGTCCTGGTTGGCGTGACAGCAATCGACGCCGAACTCCTCGCGCACGGGGAGGCCCGCCGCCTTGACGCGCTCGAGCTGGGTCACGACGTCGTCGCGCGAAGGGAGCTGAACGCCCATGTGGTTCACGTGGCCTTCGCCCGCGGCACGACCGTCGGACAGCGCGAGGTTCAGGGGCCCCCACGGAGGAAGGAACTTCACGTAGCCGGGCTTGACCTTCACCGGCGACACGCCGAGGAACGTCTCGTAGAAAGCGCGGCTCTTGGCGAGGTCGGACACCGTCATGTGGACGTGGACACGGGGCGTGCTCATGCTGGGCCTCCTGATTTGCGCGCGCGGACGAACGCGCTCATGAATTTCCCGTCGATCGCCGGCGCCGCGGCGTCGACGTCGAGACCGGCCTTGATCAGGATCTCGCGCGCGTCCTCGACGCGGTAGATGCGCGTCGGCTCGATCTCGACGTCGACGAAGCCGGCCCGGGCGAGCTTGGCGCGATAGTCGGCGTCGTCGAGCGCACCGGCCACGCAGCCGATCCAGAGCTCGACGCTCCGGCGCAGCTCCGTCGGCACCGGCCCACGGACGACGACGTCCGATACGGCGAATCGCCCACCCGGCTTGAGGACGCGGAACGCCTCGGCCAGCACGCGGTCCTTGTCGGTGGAGAGGTTGATCACGCAGTTCGAGATGACGACGTTGACGCTGGCGTCCGGCAACGGGATGTCCTCGATCTCGCCCTTCAAGAACTCGACGTTGGTGACGCCGGCCTTCGCCGCGTTGTCGCGGGCCAGGACGAGCATCTCGTCGGTCATGTCGAGGCCATACGCCTTGCCGGCCGGGCCGACGCGCCGCGCCGAGAGCAGCACGTCGACGCCACCGCCCGACCCGAGATCGAGCACGACCTCGCCGGCCGCCAGCGTCGCCAGGGCGGTGGGATTGCCGCAGCCGAGCGACGCCTTCAGCGCCGCTTCGGGCAAGCCGGCCGTCTCGTGCTCGCCGTAGAGATCGCGGGTGATCGGATCGCACTCGCCGCGGGACGACGCCGGGCCACACCCGGCCGTGCCGCCGGCCGTCACGCGCAGGGCGGCCTGGCTGTACTTGTCTCGCACTTGCTCCCTGACGTCGTCGGTCATGGCCGTGCCCCTCAGCAGCACGCGGTGAGTAACCGCACCAGCTCCGAGACCATCTCGGGCCGGGTCGAGTAATACACGAAGCGCTCCTCCTTGCGACTCTGGACGAGGCCGGCACGGCGCAGGCGATCGAGGTGATGGGACAGGGTCGGGCCGGGAATCTCGAGCTCGGCCTGGATCTCGCCGGCCGGAGCCTCACGCCGGGCCCGGACCAGGAAGAAGAACACCTCGAGCCGCGTGCGGCTGGCCAGCGCCTGGAAGGCGTGGGCGTGGGTGTCGCGCGCCTGGAGCCGGGCCAGCGGGAGCGTCTTCATATTTCCAGCATTATCGAAATATGAAACTGTTGTCAAGCCCCTCAGATCCGCTCGAGCTCGGCGACCGTCCGCTCGTTCTGGACGTTCCCGGTGTTGAGCGTGCCGGCGGGCTCGAGCAGCAGCACGTGGACCTCGTCGCTGAGGGCCCGCGGACAGTGTTCGACGCCGTGGGGCACGATGATCAGCTCGCCCGGGCCGACCTCCCGATCGCCGTCCCGGAGCTGCATGCGCAAGCGCCCGTGCACGACGAAGAACAATTCGTCCTCGCGATCGTGGTGATGCCACACGAACTCACCCCGGAGCTTGACCACCTTGACGTGCATGGCGTTGACCTCACCCACGATCCTGGGCGACCAGGCGTCGCTGAACTTCCCGAACTTTTCGGCCAGGCGCACGACCTCCACGGTGCTCCCTCCTCCGCGCGTGGCCGCCGCCATCGTCTCGAGCCAGGCCTCGAGTCGCGCGGCGATCTCGTCGCGCACGCGCCGAAACACGTTCAACCGATCCCCGGTGGTCCCCCTCGCCTGCGAGGGATCGGGGAAGCTCCAGTGCAGGCGGTGGGTCGGCTTCGGGAAGATCGGGCAGCGCTCGTTGGCGCTGTCGCACACCGTGATGACGTGGTCCCACGGCTGGTCGAGCAGCGTCTCCACGCTCTTCGAGGTGTGACGGCTCAGGTCGATGCCGACGTCGGCCATCGCACGGATGGCGAGCGGATGCACGCGCGTCGCCTCCGTCCCCGCGCTGGCCACGTCGAAGCGATCGCCGGCCAGCGAGCGCAGCAGTCCTTCCGCCATCTGGCTTCGCGCCGAGTTGTGGGTGCACAGGAACAGCACGCGTTGCTTGTTCACGTCCCACCTCCCGTGTAGTCTCGACCGCACGTCCCGGTCACGAGCGCAGTGTAGACCCGCAACGGAGGTCGTGGTGGCCGTAACCACAACGCAACAGTTCACGCTGGCCCGGCGCGTGACCGCCGAAAGCGTCGGCACCGCGCTGTTGCTGGCCGCCGTCGTCGGCTCGGGCATGATGGGAGAGCGTCTGGCCGGCGGCAACGTCGCCGTTGCGCTCCTCGCGAACACGCTCGCCACCGGCGCCGCCCTCGTGGCGCTCATCCTGACCTTCGGGCCGATCTCGGGCGCACACTTCAATCCGGCCGTGACGCTCGCCGATGCCTGGCAAGGCGGACGGCCCTGGGGTGAGGTGCCCGCCTACGTTGGAGCGCAGGTCGTCGGCGCCTTCGTCGGGGTGGCGGCCGCCCACGTCATGTTCGAGGCGCCGCTCTTCTTCGCATCGCGCCACGCACGAGCCGGCGGAGCGCAGATGTTCAGCGAGTTCGTGGCCACCTTCGGGCTGCTCGCCGTGATCTGGGGCTGTGCCCGGCTGCGAGCGCCGGTCGTCGCGTTCGCAGTCGCCGCGTACATCACCGCCGCCTACTGGTTCACGGCCTCCACGTCCTTCGCGAATCCGGCCGTCACGCTGGCCCGCGCGGCCAGCGACACCTTCGCCGGCATTCGTCCCGTCGATGCCCCCGGCTTCATCCTGGCTCAGCTCGTCGGCGCCGCCGCCGCGACCACGCTGTTTCGCTGGCTCGTCCCGAGCCTCCCCGATGTCGCGGCGGACGTCGTCCTCAGCGAGCGCCGCCCCGACGAACCGGTCGACTTCCGGAGCGCGTGACGTCAGGCGTGTGTCCGGGGCCGATCACCATTCGGCTGGCCAGCTCGGCGGACGCCGAGACGATCGCGGCGATCTACAACGAGGGCATCGCCGAGCGCATCGCCACCTTCGAGACCGAGCCACGGACCGCGGCGGAGATTGCCACGCTGCTGGCCAGCAAGCAGGATCGGTACCCCACGGTCGTCGTCGAGCGCGATGGTCGAATCGTCGGCTGGGCCGGCGCGAGTGCCTACCGCAGCCGCCCTGCCTATGCCGGGGTCGCCGAGCACTCCGTCTACGTCGCCCGCGCCGCCCGGGGGACCGGCGTCGGGCGGGAGGCGCTCGACGCGTTGTGCCGCGTCTACGCCGAGCGAGGATTCTGGAAGCTGGTGTCCCGAATCTTCACGGAGAACAAAGCGAGCCTGGTCCTGCACGAGCGGTGCGGCTTCCGCGTCGTCGGCGTGTACCGGCGCCACGGACAGCTCGAAGGCCGGTGGCGCGACTGCGTCATCGTCGAGAAACTGCTCTAGCCCTCTTTGTCCTCGTACTTCTTCTTCAGCTCGCTGACGACGGTGGCGTCGGCCAGCGTCGTGGTGTCGCCGAGCGCGCGGCCCTCGGCCACGTCGCGCAGGAGGCGGCGCATGATCTTGCCGCTGCGGGTCTTGGGCAGCTCCGCCGCGTAGATCACATCGTCGGGGCGCGCCAGCGCGCCGATCTTCTTGGCGACGTGCTCCTTGATCTCCTTCTTCAGCTCCTCGGTCTGCGGCCGCCCGGCCTTGATCGTCACGAACGCGGCGATGGCCTGGCCCTTGATCTCGTGCGTGCGCCCGATGACGGCGGCCTCGGCGACGAACGGATGGTCGACCAGCGCCGATTCCACCTCCATCGTGGACACGCGGTGGCCGGAGATGTTCATAACGTCGTCGATCCGGCCGAGCAGCCAGAGATAGCCCTCCTTGTCGCGCTTGGCGCCGTCCCCCGTGAAGTACATGCCCGGGATCTGGCTCCAGTACTGCTTGACGAAGCGCTCGGGGTCTCCGTAGATGCCGCGCAGCATGCCCGGCCACGGCCGCTTGATGACGAGGTAGCCGGCGTCCACCGACTGGCCCTTGTCGTTGACGACGTCGGCCTCGATGCCGGGGAACGGGAACGTGGCCGAACCCGGCTTGCACGTCGTCACACCGGGCAGCGGTGAGATGAGGATGTGGCCCGTCTCCGTCTGCCACCACGTGTCGACGATCGGGCAACGGCCGCCGCCAATGACCTTCCAGTACCAGACCCAGGCCTCGGGGTTGATGGGCTCGCCCACCGTGCCCAGGAGGCGGAGCGAGGAGAGGTCGCAGCGCTTGGGATAGTCATCGCCCCAGCGCACGAACGTGCGGATGGCCGTCGGCGCCGTATAGAGGATGGTCACGCCGTACTTCTCGACGATGCGCCAGAAGCGGTCCTTGTCGGGGAAGTCGGGGGTGCCCTCGTACATGACGCCGGTGGCGCCGTTGGCCAGTGGCCCGTACACGATGTACGAGTGCCCCGTCACCCACCCGATGTCGGCCGTGCACCAGTACACGTCCTCCTCGCGGAGGTCGAAGATCATCCGGTGCGTCGCGCTCACCCCGGTCAGATACCCGCCGGTGGTGTGCACGATGCCCTTGGGCTTGCCGGTGGAGCCCGAGGTGTAGAGCAGGTACAACATGTCCTCGGCGTCCATCGGCTCGGGCTTGATGTACGCGTCGGCGTCCTTGACGAAGTCGTGCCACCACACGTCGCGATCGTGCTGCCAGTTGATCTCCTGGCCGGTGCGCTTGTACACGATGACCGTGCTCACGAACGGGCACTCCTTGAGCGCCTCGTCGGTGTTCTTCTTGAGCGCCACCTGACCGCCGCGGCGCCAGCCCCCGTCCGCGGTGATGACGACCTTCGACTTGCAATCGTTGATGCGGTCGCGCAGCGACTCCGGCGAGAAGCCGCCGAAGACCACGCTGTGCGGCGCCCCGATGCGGGCACACGCCAGCATGGCGATCGGCAGCTCGGGGATCATCGGCATGTAGATGGTGACGGCGTCGCCCTTCTTGACCCCGTGCTTGCGGAGGGCGGAGGCGAAGCGGTTCACCTCGCGATACAGGTCCCAGTAGGTCAGCACGCGCGTGTCGCCCGGCTCGCCTTCCCAGATGAACGCCGCCTTGTTGCGGCGCGGGCCCTCGACGTGCCGATCGAGGCAGTTGTCGGAGACGTTGAGCTTGCCGCCGACGAACCACTTCGCGTAGGGCAGCTTCCACTCCTGCGTCTTCTTCCAGGGCTTCATCCACCGCAGCTCTTTGGCCTGCTTCTCCCAGAAGCGCAGCGGATTGGCCTTCGGCTCCTTGTAGATCGCCGGGCTCTTGACGCGGGCCGCCCTGGTGAACTCCTTCGGCGGTGGGAACTTCCGTCCTTCCTTCAGGAGGGCCTGGATGGGCTCGTCGCGCTGTCCGGTCTTCGCCATGGCTGATCCTCGCGTTTCCGAAGCGGAGTGGAACTACGAGCTCCCCGGGCGGGCCTCCTGCAGGAACTCTTCCCTCTTGGTCTTGAGCCGGGTCACCAGGTCCTGGTAGGTCGCCGAGCGAATGATCCGGTCGAACTGGGCACGATAGTTGGCGATGAGGCTGATGTTCTCCACCGCGATGTCGTAGATGAGCCAGCGATCGCCCCGGCGGATCATCCTGGCGTCCACGGGAATGTCGCCGCGCTGCTTCGTCACCACGCGGGCCCGTACCGTGGCGTAATCGCCGTCGACGGCCTCGTTCGTGTACACCAACTTCTCGCCCCGGTAGATGTCGATCTTGTTGATGTAGGTCCGCTCGAGCAGATCCGCGAAGAGCTGGACGAACTCCTCGCGCTCGGCCGGCGTCCTCGCCTGCCAGTGGCGACCGAGGGCACGCTTGGCCGTCTCCTGAACGTCGAAGATCTCGATGGCCGCCTTGCGCACGGCCGCCCGCCGATCGGGCCCCTGGAGGTTCGGATCTTCGAGAAGCTTCAAGACCTGGTCGGTGTACTGGCGAAGCTGTTCGGTGGGGGGGCCCGCAGCCGCAGGCATCACCCCAACCAGCACAACCAGCACGACCAGCCCTCCCCAACGGAACACGTTCATTCAAACCTCCGTGTGAGTTACCCCCGAATGTACGGATCAGGACGGCCCGGTGCAAGTTTCGAGAGATTGTAAAAGCTGGACTCTCGATGCGTCCGAGCATTGGCTGGCACACGGTAAGCACCGATGAGGCTCACCGTTCCAACCTTCAATCGACAAGGGGAGGAGACATCCATGCAGAAACCCTGGCACCGCATCGCGCTCGCAACCGCGCTGGTGGCCGCGCTCGGAACCGCGCCGGCATTCGCCGGCGGCCCGACGAAGGCGAGCGACACGAAGGCCAACGACACCAAGCCCAGCTCGCCCTCAGCGTCGCCCAGCATGTCGGCCGGCGACTTCGTCGCTCGTCACACGATGACGGGCGAGGTCACTCGCATCGATGCGAAGAAAGGGACCATGACCCTGAAGACGGCCGAGGGAAACCTCGATCTGCACTTCCCGCCCAGCGCGCTCAGCGCCGTGAAGAAGGGTGATCGCGTCACCGTCGAGCTCGCGATGAAGCCCGAGGGTGGTCCGGCGGCGTCGGGCCCCAGTGAGAAGACCGGCCCGGCGTCCACCACTGACTCCGGCAAGAAGTACTGATCCGCAACGCGGTAGACTCGACGCGCGATGACGCTCGCGCGTCGAGTCGCCGTTCTCATCGCCGCCGGTCTCGCGCTCTGTGCGGCCGGGCCGACCGTCACCTACCACGGAACCGGTACCGTCCTGGCCCTCTTGCCCCCGCCCTCCGATCTCCACGCGACCCGTCCCGTGATCGTGATCGAGCACGACCCGATCGCCGGGTTGATGGCCGAGCGCATGGCCATGCCGTTCATCGCGGCGTCGACCACGCTCTTCGACGGGCTGCATGCCGGTGATCGGATCTCGTTCTGGCTCCAGGACACGCCGGGCGCGCTGCTCCTCGTGACGATCGAGCGGACGCCGCCGCGCCACTGAGCCGGCGGAGGAGGCCCTATCCGAACCGCACCCCATCGGACTCTCCGGAGGTTCTACGCCGACGATTCCGGCCGGCGGCCGTTCGTCAGCGCGCTGTTCGACGACGCGGCCGAACACTACGACTGGGTCTGCCGGATGATGTCGTTCGGCGCGGGCCAACTCTATCGCCGTCTGGCCCTCACCCGCGTAGGCCTGGCTCCCGGGATGAGGCTGCTCGATGTCGCCACCGGCACCGGTCTCGTGGCTCGATCCGCCCTTCACGTGCTCGGCCAGCCCGGCGGCGTCGTCGGCGTGGACCCCAGCCGCGGGATGCTCGAGAAAGCCGCGGAGGCGCTCACGAGCCCGCTCGTGCAGGCCAGAGCCGAGGCGCTGCCGTTTCGCGCCGGCCACTTCGATCGCGTGAGCATGGGCTACGCCCTTCGCCACGTCGCCGAGCTCGAAGTCACGTTCCTCGAGTTTGCTCGAGTCCTGAAGCCAGGCGGGCGCCTGCTGATCCTGGAAATCTCGCGGCCGCGCTCCCTCATCGCTCGGTCGCTGCTCCAGCTCTACCTGGGGCGAGTGCTCCCCCTGGTCGTGAGGATCGGAACCGGGCACAGGAACGCCGAGCTGCTGGTGAAGTACTACTGGGAGACGATTGCCGAGTGTGTGCCGGTCGAGAAGATCGTCGAGATCGTGCAGGCGAGTGGCTTCGTCGAGGTCGAGCACCGCATGCTCGGAGGCTTCCTCGCCGAGTACGTGGCGACGAAGCCGGGTTAGCTGGCCTCGATCTTGAGCCCGGCCTTGGTCACGGTCACGGCGGCCTGGCCGGCCTGCCGCAGCACTCGAGCGAACTTGTGCTTGTCGAAGAAGGCGCTGATCTGCGACTCCGAAAATTCGACGAGCAGATCCTCGGCGACCGTGGCCGTGTGGATCACGGCACCCGAATTGTCCTGGAGGTGGAACATCTGGACGCAGAGGTCCTGGGCGAAGAAGTCGTAGATGACGCTGGTCGGAAACTCGCGCTGGAGGTACTCGCGGACGACCTTCACCTTCCACTCGTCGACGTCGCCGGGCCGGCGCTCGAGCTCTCGCTGCCATTGCGGCGACAGGGTGCCATTCGCGGGAGCCTTGAAGCCCTCGAGCAGCGACTCTCGTACTCCGGCTGACTGCGGCGTCCTTGTCTCGAACATGTGCGGAACCTCCACGGCGCGCGGCACCTCGATGTGGCGCTCGGCGACGCGCGCCTCGGCAACACGGGGCTGAGCGACTCGCGGTTCGGCCACACGCGGTTCAACCATACGCGGTTCGGCGGCCCGGGGCTCGGTCGGGCGCGGCTCGACGCGGCGCCCGTCGGCGACGCGGAGCTTCTCGGTAACGGCGCGAGCGGAGGGGCGGCGCGGCGGGGCGGGAAGCGGCCGGGCCGGCTCGGCCGGCCTGGACTCCTCGCTCTTGCGCGGCGCGCCGACCGGAGTGAACTGGAGACCGAACTTGAACTGCACGAAGTCGACGCGGTGAAAGCGGAGGTGCCGGGCCTTGCGGAGGAATGCCTCGGGGAGCTCCTCGGCGACGAAGATCACGCGGGGGGGCTGACCGGACGACAGGCGCGCCATCGGGTACAGCCGCCGCAGCGCTTCGGGATCTTCCTGGCACCACGAATACGCGCCCAGCGCTCGCATCAGCATCTCGTCGTCGGCGACGAAGCCGAGCGCGACGAGGGCGAGCGACGTGGCGCTATCGACGGCGACGAGCTCGATCGTCGCGCCGCCCAGGGAAACGCCGGTGTCCAGGATCTTCAGCCCGGCTTCGATGGACTCGGCGTTCTCGGCGACCGCGGCCTGGAGATCGTTCACGTCCTCGAGCTTCGTCGTTGTCTTCAATGCGCAAACCCCCCGACCCTGCCTTGGCAACGGCTATGCCAGGTGCAGCGCCAGGTGACATGAGGGCCGTCAGCACGATGTCACCCGCGCGCTACAAGTGCGCGAGGAAAAAGTCCCGAACCTTCGGCTCGAGCTGGGCCGCTTCACCGTGTCGGCCGCGGTCGAGGACGTGGAAATCGACCTCCGAATTGGCGCCGAGCGCCGCGCGCAGGAGCTCGGCGTGATGGAAGCCAATCTGCTCGTCCTGACGGCTGGCGATGAGGAGCACGGGAATCATCACGCGGGCGACCGCATCGACCGGCGCCGGCCGGGTGATATCGGCTCCGAGGAACACGAGCGACGAGAGTCGCATCAGGTAGACGAGCGGCCCGTAGGTCTCCCGGCCGAGGAGACGCAAGTCGGCGAACGGCGCGTAGGCGGCGACGGCCTGGATGCGCGGATCCTCCGCGGCCGCGAGCAGCGCCACCGCTCCGCCGAGCGAGAAGCCGAAGACTCCCACGCGCGCGTGGCCACGGCCGCGAAGCCAGGCGACGGCACGCTGGAGATCGCCGCGCTCGCGGAAGCCGAGCGTGGTCGCGCGGCCGCCGCTCTCGCCGAAGTAGCGCAGGTCCATGAGCAAGACGGCGAAGCGAGGCGCCAGAGCGGCCGCGAGCGGCAGGAGGTCCGCCTTGTTCGCGGGATAGCCGTGAAGGAGCACGACCGCCGGCGCCGCCGGCCGGGGGACGAACCACCCTGCGAGCGTGACGCCATCCTCCGCGCGAATGCGAACGTCCTCGACGCGTAAGGCGACGTCGGCGGGAGTGAGCGGGATCGCGATCCGAGGAGGACGGACGACGAGCCAGAAGCTGGCGACACCGAGAGCCGCCAGACCCGCCGCGACGAGCCCGAGCCAGATCAGTGAACGGCTCAGATCGTGCGGCGGCTCAGGTCAGCGGGACGTAGTCGTACTCGCCGATTCCCTGCAGGACGAGGAAGATCGCCGAGCCCTGTCCGCCGTTGACGACGAGGTGCGGCCGCTTGGGCGGAACCGTGAGCGTCTGTCCCGGCTCCAGGACGACTTCCTCCTTGGGATCGCGCAGGAAGAGGCGCACGCGCCCCTGGAGCACGTAGAACGTGTCCTGCGTGTTCGTGTGGTAGTGCCACGGCACCTGCTGGCGCGGGCCGATCTGCAGCTCCTGGATCCGGAAGCCGGGCCGCTCGGCGTGTCGCGCTCTGCGCTCCACTTCGTAGAGATGACTCGCGTCCTTCACCGCTTCCATGCTCGACTCCTTCAGTTGAGCTTCGCGCGCAGGCCGTGGAGCGCCTTGCGCGCTTCGGCGTCGCCAGGTGCCGCCGTGACGGCGCCCTCGAACTCGCGCAGGGCCTGCCACCACTGTCCCTGCCGAATGTAGATGCGGCCGAGGTTCATGAACGGGAACTGGCGCGGCTCGTAGCGCGGGGCGCGCTTGGCTTTCTCGAGCCACGGCACGGCTTCGTCCAGCTTGCCCTGTTGCATCAGGTACACGCCGATGTCGTTGTAGGGGTTGCCGAAGTCGGGATCGACCTTGATCGCCTTCAGGCATTCCTCCGTCGCATCGTCGAATCGGCCCTGGAACGAATACGTCCAGCCCAGGAACGTGTGGGCCTCGGCCGTCGGGCGCACCGCGAGCGAGCGGCGGTACAGCGTGATGGCCTCGTCGAGGTCGCCCGCCATCTGACGACGGTACGCCTCTCGCCACAGCTCGATCGCACGCTCGAGATCTTCTGCGTCGCTCACGTTGCTCTCTTCCGAGGGGCCCGGGGCGGGGCTATTGTACGCGCCGGGAGGCCGCGCATGCGCATCGCCGACGTCCGAGCGTTCCCGACATCGTTCCCCGTGCCGCCCGAGGCCAGTGTCACGCTCGGTATCGGGCGCGCCGTCAAGCGCGATTCGGTCGTCGTGAAGGTGACGACCGACGACGGC
>QHTB01000092.1 GCA_003220615.1 Candidatus Rokuibacteriota bacterium | reverse complement strand
TCTCGTCAGCCCCGCGCGGAAACTCGACGGGGCGCCACGACCAGGCCAGCACCGGATACGCCTTGAGATCCCATTCGTACTCCTTGGCGGCCTGAATCCCAAGATTCTTGGCGTAGGCGTGCAGGAAGCGCTTGCCGTCCTCCTCCTTGACGACGTACACCTCCTTGCCGGCGTCCTTGCGAACCTTCCAGTCCGACGGAAACTCGCCGACCGCCGCCTTGCTGAAGTCGTCGATCACGCGACAGTCGCCCGCTGGTGCCTGCGCGCCCACCGTCGAGACTCCGCCCGCGAGCACGGCGCCGAGGAGCACCACGACCGCCCGAGCCACCCCACTCTTCATCGACCGCGCCTCCACCAGTGATGGACGAGAGTGTCGACGACCTCGCCGAGCTGACCGATGGTGCGGCACTCGCGGACGAGATCGCAGGCCGGCGCGTAGAGCGGCATCACGCTATCGCCGACGCCCCAGCCCCATTGTCCTTCGGGATTGAGCCAGATAATACCTTTCACACGCTCGCGCATCATGCGGAGGGCCCACGCCTGCGCGTCGTTGTAGTTGTTGCGGGCATCGCCCAGGACGAGGACCGTCGTGCGGCGATCCAGCGTGTCCAGGTCCCGGCGCACGAACTGGCTGAACGCGTATCCGAAGTCCGAGCGGCAGTGATAGTCGACCGGCGCCCCCTTCAGCGCCCACTCGATGGCCCGTTCGACGGGGTACGTGTTGAACGCCTGCGTCACCTCGGCGATCTCCGACACGAACACGAACGAGCGCACGCGGCTGAAACATTCCTGCAGGCTCCACACGAGCTGCAGCATGAAGCGCGAGGCGTTGCGCACCGAGTCCGACACGTCGCACACGGTGATGAGCTTCGGTTTGTCACGGTGACGCCGGCGCAGACGGATCTCCATCGGGATGCCGTCGTACTGGAGGCTCTTGCGGATCGTCCGCCGGGTGTCGATGCGGCCGCGTTGTTCCTGACGCTGCCGCAGGGCCAGCGCATCCTTGATCTTGCGGGCCAGTCGCGCGACGACGGTCTTCATCTGGCCGACTTCGTCGGCGGTCAGGGCGAAGAGCGGCTTGTCGCTCAGCGCCTCGCGCTGGAGCTTCTCGCCTTGACGCCAGGCCCGGCGCTCCAGCTCGCGCTCGACGTGCTGGCGGATCATCCGGCGAAACGCCTCCAGCCGCAGCTCGAGGTAGTTGCGGATGCGCGCGAGCTGACCGGGATCCAGGCCGCGCGCCTCGAGCCGCCGCATGATCTCGGCAAAATCGCGCTCGATAGCGCCAAGGTCGAAGCGGTCCTGGATGCGCCGCGAGAAATACCCGACCTGCAGGAAGTACATCAGTCGCTCGAGTCCGACCTGGCCACTGCCGGCGCGGATGGCCATCTCCATCTCGGCGCCACCGCCGCGCAGGAGCAGCTCGCTCAGGTCGTCGAGATCGAGTCCGTCCTCGGCGACCAGCTTGTCGACGAGATCCTGCACGCGCGGATCCTCCGGCCCGAGGGCTTTGCGCAGTCCCTCGCCGAGGGCCTGGAGGTCGAGGAAGTACAGGTTGAAGATACGGTCGAACGTCTCGCGGTCGCGTCCTTCCTTGACCAGGGTGGAGGCCAGGGCCGTCTTGAAGGTCTCTCGATCCTCGAGACCGACCTCGGCGGTGGCCGCGAGGGCATCCAGCGCCTCCGACGGCGAGATCCGGATCTCGGCGCGACGGAGATCGCCGATGAACTCCAGGATGCGCTGGTCCAGGGATTACTCCGCGAGCACCTTGTCGAGCGAGCCGCGCACGCGCTCGAGGTCTTTCTCGTACTTCACGAGCAAGGTCAACGTCGATTCCACCACCTCGGCGTCGAGCGTCTGCGCGTTGAGGATGACGAGCGAGCGCGCCCAGTCGAGGGATTCCGAGATCGACGGTGGCTTGCGGAGGTCGAGGCCGCGGATCTTCTGGACGGCGGCGACGACCTTGCGTGCGAGGTCGGCCGGGATCTCGGGCACCTTGAGCCGGATGATCTCCAGCTCCTCGGCCGGGGCCGGAAAGTCGATGAAGAGGTGCAGGCAGCGCCGCTTGAGCCCGTCCGAGAGCTCACGCGCGTTGTTCGAGGTCAGCACGACCAGGGGCAGATGCCGGGCCCGGATCGTTCCGAGCTCGGGCACCGACACCTGGAAGTCGGAGAGCACCTCGAGCAGGAACGCCTCGAACTCGGGCTCGGCCTTGTCGATCTCGTCGACCAGCAGCACGACGGGCGCCTCGGCCTGGATGGCCTGCAGGAGCGGACGCGGGGACAGGAAGCGGAACGAGAAAAACGCGTCCTCCTGGCCGGCGATCTTGCTGACGGCGTCCGGGAGCGACGGGGCATCCGCGATCAGCTCGCCGATGCGCTCGCGAAGGAGCTGCGTGTAGAGGAGCTGCTTGGCATACTTCCATTCGTACAGCGCCTTGCCTTCGTCGAGGCCTTCGTAGCACTGCAAGCGAATCAGGGGACGGCCGGTGAGGTCGGCCAGCGTCTTGGCCAACTCGGTCTTGCCCACGCCGGCGGGGCCTTCGATGAGGACCGGGCGGTTCATCCGCGCGGCCAGGTAGACGACGGTGGCGATGCGCCGGCCCGCGATGTACCGGGCGGCGCGGAACCGCTGCTGGACCTCCTCGACCGATTGGAACATTGAAGCTCCCCGTGTGGCGAGATGCACGACCGAAGCCCGGCTATTGTAGCGTACCCGGGACGTCGCCCGCATCGGCGGGCGTCCGACTGACGTACAATGCGTGATCCCACGAGGAGGAAGCCAGCCATGAGCCCTCGCCAGGTCCTGCGTCGTCTCGTCGAGCAGAAGGCCGGGGTCGTCATTCCCGGGGCCTACGACGGCGTCTCGGCGAAGCTCGTTGAGCGCGCCGGCTTCCCCGCCGTGTACATGACCGGCTACGGCACGTCGGCGTCGCGGCTCGGACTTCCCGATCTCGGCTTTGCCGGCCTCGCGGAGATGGCGGACCACGCGAGGAACATGGCCGCCGCCGTCGAGATCCCGCTGATCGCCGACGCCGACACGGGCTATGGCAACGCACTGAGCGTGCGGCGCACCGTCGCGGCGTACGAAGCGGCCGGAGTGGCCGCGCTCCACATCGAGGACCAGGTGGCGCCCAAGCGGTGCGGGCATCTGTCCGGCCATCAGGTCATCCCGGGCGGCGAGTTCGCCGGAAAGATCCGGGCCGCCGCCGAGGCACGGCGCGATCCCGACCTGCTCATCATCGCCCGCACGGATGCGATCTCCGCCGTGGGCATCGACGAGGCGCTCCGCCGAGGCGAGGCGGCGACCAAGGCCGGCGCCGACGTGCTCTTCATCGAGGCTCCGCGCGACGAAGCCCAGGTGGAGCGCGTCGCCCGTGAGCTCGGCACGCCGTTGCTCTACAACTACGCGCCCGGCGGCCGCTCGCCCTTGCTTCCGTTCGCCCGGCTCCGAGCGCTCGGCTTCGCCATCATCCTGCTGCCGGTGGACACCCTGCTGGTCGCGGTGAAGGCGATGGCCGACTTCCTGCGCGACGTGAAGACCGGCGACGACGTGCTGGCCTTTGCCGACCGCTACGTCCCGTTCCGTGAGTTCAACGACCTGATCGGAGTGAACGCGCAGCTCGCGCTCGCGCAACAGTACGCGGCCGAGTAACCGCGCTCACGCCGCCTGACGGCGCGCGAGGGCGGCCACCGCGTCCACCAGCTCCGAGGGATCCACCGGCTTGGCCATGTGGACGTCGAAGCCAGCATCGAGCGCACGATCCCGATCCTCGCGGCGGGCAAACGCCGTCACGGCCACCGCCGGCAACGTCGAATCGCCCTCCCCGGCCCGGATCCGGCGAATCAGCGCGTACCCGTCCTCGCCCGGCATCGCGATGTCGCAGACGAGCACGTGGGGAGGCTCGCGGTGCAGCGATTCGAGCGCCTCGGCGACCGACGACGCCGTGGTCACGGTGGCGCCCGCGCCCCGGAGGATCATCGCCAGGAGCTCGCGCGCATCCGTGTCGTCCTCGACCACCAGCACCTGCACCGCTGGCAATCGAGGCTCGGGAGTGGTTGGCGGACTCTTCCGCCATCCCGCGGTGTCGTGCGTCCGAAGGGCTGCCGCCACCGGCATGTCCACGATGAACGTCGCGCCCCGTCCGGTTCCGGAGCTCTCGGCGTGGACGGTGCCGCCGTGGAGCTCGACGATGTGGCGGACGATCGCGAGGCCCAACCCGAGCCCGCTGTGCGACCGCGAGGACACGCTCTCGGCCTGACGGAATCGGTCGAACACGTAGGGAAGGAACTCGGCGGTGATGCCCTGCCCCGTGTCGGTCACGCTGATCTGCGCCTGGCCCTTCACGCGCGCCAGCCCCACCACGATGCGACCGCCGGCCGGCGTGAACTTCACGGCGTTGGAGAGGAGATTCCAGACCACCTGCTGCAGGCGGTCGGGATCGCCCACGAAGGGCGCCGCGGTCGGATGGAGATCGGTCACGAGCTCCAGCGCCTTGGCGTCGATGGCCGGCCGCAGTGCCGCCACCGCTTCGCCGATGACCGCGACGAGGTCGATCGGCCGCACGTTCAGGCGCAGCATGCCGGTGATGATGCGAGAGACATCGAGGAGATCGTTGATGATCTGCGCCTGGGCCCGCGCGTTCCGCTCGATCGTCTCCAGCGCATCCCCGATGGTGGCCGCGTCGGGCGGACGTGACCGCAGCACGCGCGTCCAGCCGATGATCGCGGTCAGCGGCGTGCGCAGCTCGTGCGAGACCGTGGCGAGGAACTCGTCCTTGGCCCGGCTGGCCTCCTGGGCCATGCGATAGAGCCGCGCGTTGTCGATGGCCTGGGCCGCGCGACCGGCCAGGTCCTCGGCAAAGGCCAGGTCGGGACCGCCGTAGCGGCGGCCCGATTCCGCCGAGCAGAACGTGATGGCGCCGAGCCGCCGGCCCCGCGCGCTCAGCGGTACCACCATGATCGACCGCAGCCCCAGCGCGCGAAGCGCGGCGCGATGCTCGGCATCGGTGCCGATCGCGTCGAGGACTTCGTCGGTCACGTGCGAATGGAACTCCGACTTCCCCGTGCGCAGGACCTTGGCCAGGCTGTGGGCGCCGAGGTCGATCGACTCGTGGTCGGGCAGCTCGCGAGCGAGCCCGACGTTGGCGGGATCGATGTAGGCGGCGGCGAGCCTGCGGATGCCCCCGTGCTCCTCGAGGACATCGACCGTGCACAGATCGGCGAGCCCCGGCACGACCAAACGGGCCACCTGAGCCAGCGTGGTCTCCCAGTCGAGCGACGACGCCAGCACGCGGCTGGCCTCGGCGAGAAACGTCGAGCGCCGTTCGGCCTCCTCGGCCTGGTGTCGGCGCCGCTCGGCCTCTTCGTAGAGGCGCGCGTTCTCGAACACCACGGCGGCGTGATCGGCGAAGGCCTGCGCCAGCCGTGTCTCCTCGGCCGTGAACGCGCGGCCAGAGCGATCACCAACCACGAGCACGCCGGTGACGCGGCTGTGAGCGACCATCGGCACCGCGAGAATGGCGCGCGAGCCGCCCGGCGCCGGCGTCTTCTGGGCGTCGATCGTGACCTTGCTTGGTTCATTGGCCAGAAAGTCTTCGGTGAGGACCACGCGGCATTCGCGTGCGGCCAACGCGACGGGTCCGTCGCCCTTGGCCAGAACCGCGGCGGCCTCGAGCGGCTCAGCATCGCCCGCCGCTACGAGGAGAGTCGGCGCGTCGTTGGCGTCGAGTCGGAAAAGCCATGCAGCCTGCGCGTCGAGCAGGACACGAGCGCCGTCAGAAATCCGTCGGGCCACCAGGTTGCGATCGAGGGTTTGAGCGAGAAAACGGCCCAGGTCGGCAAGGGCTTCGGCCGTCCGATGGGGAAACGGATACGCCACACGGAGGATCGCGTGCAAGATGGCTGCCCCGATGGCGGGCAACGTGCTGCTGCAATTCTTACGCACACGCCTCACGACACACCGCTTCAGCCCGCTCGAGCTCGCGTCTGACGAGGCTCACGGCTCTCGACGACCGACGGTGTATAGTGAGCCGTCCCCGACACTCCCACCGAGGTGCGACCATGAGCGCCGTCAAGGATGAGATCGCCCGTGCGCTGGACAGGGCGGGCGACGAACTGGAGCAGCTCTCGCGCAAGATCCACGATCATCCCGAACTCGGCTACCAGGAAGTCAAAGCCTCCACGTGGCTGGCGGAGTTTCTCGGCGCCAGGGGCTTCAAGGTCGAGCGCGGGATCGCCGGCGTCGATACCGCGTTCCGGGCCACGCTGGACACGGGCGATGGACCGACGGTGGCCATCATGTGCGAGTACGACGCGCTGCCCGGCATCGGACACGCGTGTGGTCACAACGTGATCGCCGCGGCCGGCGCCGGAGCCGGCGTGGGCCTGGCGGCCGTCCGCGAGAAGCTCCCCAAGGGCCGGATCCACGTGATCGGCACGCCGGCGGAGGAGGGAGGCGGCGGCAAGGTGAAGCTGATCCGCGGCGGCGTCTTCCAGGGCGTCGACGCGGCGATGATGGTGCACGGCTGGGATCGGTGGACGCCGCACCAGGATCTGCTCGGCATCGTGCGCGTCGGCTTCGAGTTCGCCGGCAAGGCCGCTCACGCCTCCGCCGACCCGTGGGAAGGCATCAACGCACTGGACGCCGTCATCCAGACGTTCAACGCGGTCAGCATGCTGCGTCAACAAGTTCGTCCGGAGTGCCGGATCCACGGCATCATCACCAACGGCGGCGCCGCGCCGAACATCATTCCCGAGTTCGCCGCCGCCACGTTCTACGTGCGGGCGCCCCGGATCGACGAGATGTGGACGCTCCACGCGCGGGTCGTCGCCTGTGCCGAGGGCGCCGCCCGTGCCACGGGATGCACGCTGAACGTGGTGGACTACGAGAACGCTTACGAGCCGATGAAGCGCAACGAGGCATTCCTTGCTCTCTGGCGCGCGAATCTCACCACGCTCGGCGTCGGGGAATCGCCAGAGGTCAAGGACCGCCTCGGCTCGTCGGACGTCGGCAATGTGAGCCAGGTGATCCCGACCATCCAGCCCCTGGTGAAGATCGCGCCCGACGGCACGGCCATCCACTCACGCGCCTTCGAGGCGGCGGCCGTCACGCCCCTGGCGCGTCAGGGCCTTCTCGCCGCGGCCAAGGCCATGGCCATGACCACGGTCGATCTGCTCGGCGACGCCAGCCTGCTCGCTCGCGTGAAGCAGGATTTCCAGCGCGTCACGGCATGAGCTCGCTCGAGCAGATGAAGGCGCGGGTCGTCGAGGCCGTCGATGGTCTCGCCGACGAGCTCGAGCGGCTCTCGCTGGAGATCCACGCCAATCCGGAGCTGTGCTTCAAAGAGGAAAAGGCCCACGGCTGGCTCACCGAATTTCTCGAGAAACGCGGGCTCCGCGTCGAGCGTGGCGTGGGCGGCGTGCCCACGGCGTTTCGCGCGATCGTTCCCGGGACCGGACGGGGGCCGCGCGTGGCGATCATGGCCGAATACGACGCCCTCCCCGGCATCGGACACGCATGCGGTCACAACGTCATCGCCACCGCCGGGACGGGCGCCGGCGCGGCGCTGGCCGTGGCGCTCGGCACGCTGCCGTTCGCCGGCGAGATCCAGGTGATCGGAACCCCGGCCGAGGAGGGCGGCGCCGGCAAGGTCAAGTTGATGGAAGCCGGCGTGTTCCGCGACGTGGATGCCGCGATGATGATCCACGGCCGCAGCGGGACGCGCGTGTGGCGGCCGAGTCTCGGCATCATCAAGGTGAAGGCGGAATTCTTCGGCACGGCGGCCCACGCGTCGAGCTGGCCGTGGCGAGGCGTGAACGCGCTCAATGCCGTGATCCAGCTCTTCGTGGCGCTCGACGCCATGCGACAGCAGCTTCGCCCGGATGCGCGGGTGCACGGCATCATCGTCGAGGGGGGCGAGCAACCCAACATCATTCCCGAGCACACGCGCGCCGACTTCTATCTGCGCTCGCTCGAGCGCGACTACTGCGACGAGCTGCTGCGACGGTTCCAGGCCGCCGCCGAGGGCGCCGCCACCGCCACCGGATGCCGCGTCACCGTCACACCGGAGGCGATCGTCCACGAGCCGCTCCGGCCCAACAACGCGATGGCCGAGTTGTTCGGAGCGAACCTCGAGCGCATCGGCTTCCCCGAAGACCCTGAAGATCCCGAGGCCGGCTACGGCTCGACCGACTGTGGCAACGTGAGCCAGGCCCTGCCCACGATCCATCCGTACATCCGCATCTCGCCCGACGGCATCCCCGGCCACTCGCGCGCGTTCGCGGAGTGGGCGCGCTCACCGATGGCGCGGGCCGGCATGGTGGCCGGCGCCAAAGCACTGGCGCTCACGGCGCTCGACCTTCTCGCGTCGCCCGAGGCGCTCCAGAAGGCCAAGGCTGATTTCATCAAGGGAGGATGAGCATGCGGCGATTCTGGTTGGCGCTGGCTCTGGTCGTGGGCGTGTCCACCAGCGGTACGGCGGGAGAGGTCACCCTGACGGTGGTCAACGTCGTGACGCCCCAGGACGTCAAGATCTGGGAGCCAACCTCGCTGTTCGCCAAAAAAGGCGACAGCGTCATGCTGAAGCTGATCAACCGTCACCAGGATGAGCACGGGTACGAGGTCGCGGCGTTCGGCGTCAAAGAGGTCGTCGAGGGCGGCAAGAGCAAGGACGTGAAGTTCACGGCTGACAAAGCCGGCATCTTCCCGATCAAGTGTCACCTGCACCCGGCGCACGTCGTCGGCCAGCTGGTGGTGCTCGAATAGGCCTCGGGCGTGTGGGAACACTGGGCATCGTCGCGGGCGGCCTGCTGCTCGCCGCCTCCGACGTCGCCCGGGCGTCCCCTGAGAGCGACCTTGGCCGCCAGGTCTATGGCGCGAACTGCGCCATCTGCCACGGCGAGCAGGGTGACGGCCGCGGGGACGCCGCCCATCACTTCCGGACGGCCCCGCGCGATTTCACGGCCGGGCGCTACAAGATCCGCTCGACGGCCTCGGGCCAGCTGCCCACGAACGAAGACTTGCGGCGCAGCATCGTGCGGGGGCTTCCCGGCACCGGCATGGTGCCGCAAGACCATCTCAGCGAAGCCGAGGTCGATGCGGTGATCGCGTTCATCAAGAATTTTTCGCCGAGGTTCGCCGGCAGCCTGGCGCCCGAGCCGCTGGTCATTCCTGCGGCACCGCCGTCGACGCCGGCTGCGATCGCGCATGGCCGTCAGGTCTACGAAAAGGGCGAGTGTCACGAATGTCACGGTCGCGAAGGCCGCGGAGACGGACCATCGGCCAAAGACCTCAAGGTGAAGCCGTCCGATCTCGCTCGGCGCCCGCTCAAGAGTGGACCGACGACGCGTGACCTGTTTCGCACGTTCATCACCGGGCTCGACGGCACCGCGATGCCGTCGTATCACCTGATCCTGGAGGATGCCGAGTTGTGGGACCTCGCCTACTACGTCGAGTCCATCGGCAATTCACCGGAGATGACCGAGGACGAGCGCGCGGGGTGGCATGTTGTCCGCATGCATCAGAGGCGTCAGCGATGAGGCTCGTGGGGATCGGAAGCGTAGCGGCCGTGGCCGTGGGGCTCGCCGCCTGTGCCGTGCTGCCGACGGGTCGGACGATCGGCGCCACCGCAACCGCCGAGCTTCACAACGCCGAGGGGCGCACGGTGGGCAGCGCCCTGCTGACTCAGCTCAACGCCGGGGTGAGGGTCGTCGTCGAGGTTCGAGGGCTCCCGCCCGGTGCGAAGGCCGTGCACCTGCACGAGGTAGGGCGATGCGAAGGACCGGCCTTCAGCTCGGCCGGCAATCACTTCAACCCGGAAGGGCGGCAGCACGGCCTGCTCAATCCGCGCGGTCCGCACGCCGGTGACCTGCCGAATCTCACGATCGAGGCCGATAGCAGCGGCCGCCTGGAGACGACCACCGACCGCATCACGCTCGGCGCCGGCTCCACGTCGCTGTTCGACGGCGACGGCAGCGCGCTGGTCGTGCACGGCAGCCCCGACGACTTCATGACTGATCCGACAGGCAACAGCGGGGCCCGCATCGCCTGTGGCGTGATCGTCAAGCAGGAACCGCAGTAGGAGCCGAGCGACCCGAGCGGGCTGGGCCCCGCCAGTCGCGAGGCGACGATCTAACGAGTAGGAGCCGAACGACCCGAGCGAGCTGGGCCCCGCGACGATCTAATCAGCAGGAGCCGAGGAATCCGGGCGCATGTAGGTCACCGTGTGGTGGGTCAAGAGGCGGCCGTCCGCGGTCATGCACTCCGCCACGCCGTGGATCAGCCGCCGTCCGAGCTTCAGCACGCGCGCTGTGCATGTGAAGCCCTCCTTACGCGCGGCACCCAGGAACGCCGTCGTCAGTGACGCCGTGACCGACCCGTCGCCAGTGCCCAGGCGCGTGAGGATGGCCAGCCACATGGCGACGTCGGCCGCGGCCATGAACGCCGGGCCACCGATCACGCCGCCCGGGCGCTCGAGCCCGGGCTGAAACGGCACGTCCACGGTGCACTCGCCGTCGGCGAAGGCGGTGACCGTGAAGTCGTAGTCGCGCGCGAAGACCGCCGCCGACGCCAGAGCCTGAAGCTCGTCGCGCGTGATCACACTCGCGCCTTCCCCTCGAGCACCTTCTTGGTCTGATTGAGGTGGTCGATCGGATGCAAGCGCCACGACGCGATCACATACGCCTTCCAGTCGAACTCCTCGACCCAGTGCAGCGGCTCGAATCCGCCGCCCGGCCGGGGAACGTTGACGACCATCACCAGGGGCGCTCGGGCCGTCGTCTCGAAGTGTGGCGGGACGGCGTCCAGCAGTCCGAGGATGTCAGCGTTGAGCCGGTGCAATTCGCCGAGCAGCCACGGCCATGGCCGGAGGTGCGGCGCCTTCGACTGGAGGCTCGCCGGCACGGCCTCGCCGGGAGGGCGCTCGCCTGCGAGCAGGCAGCGCAGCTCGTCCACACCCGGACGATACGTTTCCACCAGATGGTCCACGATCTCCTGGATCGTCCACTCACCGGGAATCGTCCGGCGAGCCGCCTGGGCTGCCGGCACGCCGGCCAGGACGTCGTCGAGCGCCGTGAAGGCGGCGGCGACGCGCTCGCGGACGGCCTCCGCCGCGACGCGAGTTCCTCGAGCGGCGAGGTAGTCCCGTGCTTTCTCCTTGAACTCGTGGGCGACGACGGCGTTCATGGCTTCTCCCTTCCTCCGCGGGCCAGATAGCGGCCGAGGGCGTCCTCGCAAAAGCGCGCCGCCGCCGCCCCACTGAAGGCCCGCGGGTCGAACGTGAGCTGGAGCGAGACGCCGTCGAGCAAGCCGAGAATGACGGCGGCCGCCTCGGTCGGTGACACGCGCCGGAAGCGCCCCGCGCGCACCCCCTGGGCGACCGGCATCGCGATCAGCCGCCGCATCCGCGCGTACAGCCCCGCGTTGATCGAGCGCAGGCCGGTGTCGTGCATCATCTCGCCCCAGAACTCGACGAAGACGATCCACACCTCGCGCATCGCCACCGATGACTCCAGGCACGCGTGGATCAGCGCGCGCAGGCGCGCCCGGGGATCCTGGCCGCTCCGTGCCTGAGCGGCCCCCACCCGCCGGTCGAGATCGGCGGTGACCGTCTCCAGCGCAGCCACCAGGATGGCCCGCTTGTCGGTGAAGTAATAGTGGAGGATCCCCGGACTCACACCGGCCAGCCGCGCCACCTTCTTCATGGTGAGCCCCGAGTAGCCCTCGCGGGCCAGGCAACGAATCGTCGCGCGGACGATCTGCTCGCGCCGCAATGGGGCCACGCCGACCTTCGGGCTCACGATCGTGTCCTCATGGTTTTTTGGTTGGTCGACCAATTATCATCGCGAGGGTCGCACTCGGCAAGCGGGTCGTGCCGGAACTACCGGGCAGGCGGCCGCCGGACGGTCCGGCGGGTGCGGCGCTCACTCACGAGCGGCGGCGGCGCTCGGCGGCTCGCTCCGACTCCAGGCGCTCGAGCGCCACCTCCGAGTGATCGGCGAACGTCATCGCGGCGGCAATGGCGCGGTGGCCGGCACGCTCGGCAATGAGTCGATGCATCGTCTGACAGACGCGCCGGTAGGCCGGATGGCCCTGAGGCGCCGTGCGCAGCTCGATCACGTGCATCGCCTCGCGCGCGTTCATGTCCATGTAGAAGCGGACCCGATAGGCCATGGCCACGGCGTACGACGCGGCCTCCGGGAGCTCGGCGTCGGCGATGGCGTCGTGGAGCCGCGCCGAGTCCTCCATCACGCGCTCCCAGTCCTCCCGGCCGCCGGCGTCCTCGACGGCCACCGGCACGACGTAGCCGTGACGCGGCGTCAGCCGCTGCCACTCCAGCGTGAGCAGACGGTGACGCTGGAGATCGCGGAAGGCGCCGTAGTCGGTCAGGACGTCGAAGCGATACGCCGTGCGCTCGAACGCACGACCGGGACGGTGGCGGCGGTTCGCGCGCTTGCCCACGTACGCACTCAGGATCTGGAGCCGCTCCTCGTGGGTCAGCCGGCGGGCGATGGCGAGGAGCTGATCATCGGGCAGCCGCGAGGCCGCGTACAGCGCGGCCGCCACCACTTTCACCTCGCCGTCGGGATCGAAGTCCACGAGCGTGACCTCGTCTCGCGGTTCGCTGGCCGTCGCGCCGGCAAATCGTTCAGCCATCTCGCGCACCGCCTCGCGGGTCTCGGCCAGGTACGACGACCAGACACCTCCCCGCTCGGCGAGGTCCACGCGGCGGAGGAACGCAGGAATCACCTTGCGAAGCTCGACGAGCATCACGTCGGCGTAGTCACGAACCTCGGCGAGTGGATGGGCTCGCATGCGCAGCAGTAATTGCTCATACGCCTGGCCAGTGGCGAAGATCCCGACGTTCGACGTCGTCGCCGCCGGCAGCAGGCCCCGCAGGGTGTCCAGAGTCTTGGCCCGGATCGTCATCCGGTACACCGGCTCGGAATCGCCCTCGGCTCGCGGGAAGCGCGCGGCAAAGAAGTCGCGCAGGCGCGGTAGCCAGGCGCGATAGGTGTCGAACACGCGGTCGAGCGTCACCACGTAGCGCTGGCGCAGCGGCTCGGGCAGCTCCTTAGGAACGTGGTAGCGGTAGCGTCCCCCCGGCTGGTCGTCGTAGGGAATATAACGCGTGGATTGCTCGAGGTACGCCATCAGGCGGCCCCACTCGAGGACCTTGGTGAGGACATTCGACGCGCCTTCACAGGCCAGGTGGACGCCGCCGAGCTGCGCCACCGAATCGTCGCCGTACTCCACGAAGACGCGGTCGTACAGCTTCTCGGCCCGTGCTGATCCCATCGACGACCCGCCGCCCGCGTCTGCGACGTCTTCGGCGAACTCGTCGAGGAACAGGCGGCGGAGCGACTTCGTGCTTCGAGAGTAGCGAGCGAAGAGCGCGCCCTTCACCGCTTCGGGGAGGTCGATCAGGGCGAAGACCGGACCCTCGAGGCTGGTGAAGTGCGCAGAGAGGATCGCGCGCTCGTCGGCGGTGAACCCCTCGGTCGCGTACCAGACGCTCACGGGACGAGGCTCGCGCTCGGCGATGGAGAGGGTGACGTCGCCTCCCCGGTGGAGAGAGTTACGGTGTCGCCCGGCTTGACTTGAGCCCCCGGGTGCGGGTCCTGCGCCGCGACCCGGTTCAGGTTCGGGCATTGTGGGAGCGGGGTCACGAACGGCCCCGGTTGCGCGTTCAGCCCGAGGTGATTCAGCTGGTTCTTCGCCTGGCTGTACGTCTCGCACCGGTAATCCCCCAGCGTGATGGACGCCGGTTGGGAGACGAGCGTGACGCCCACCGGCGAACCGCGGTCGACCTTGGTTCCGGCGGGGGGCGACTGGCCGATCACGGTGTCGACCGGGCACGTGTCGCTCGGTGCTCGGGTCTGCGTGCCGAGCGCCAGGTGCATGGCCTGCAACGTCGCCGTGGCGGCGTCGAGCGGCAGGCACGACGACGAGATGTCGGGGACCGTGACCTTGGGGAAGGGGGAGGCGATCGTCAGCGTGATCGTGTCTCCGGCGACGACCGGCGTCCTCGGGTCCGGGCTCTGCTGCAGAACGGTGCCTGCGGGCTTCGCGCTGTGCCTCGTCGGAGGCGGGTCGACGACCACGAGACGGAGACCCTCCAGCTGGGACTTGGCGGCCTCGAAGGTCTTGCCCGTGACGTCGGGCAGCTGGAACGCCTGCGCGGCGTCCTTGTTCCGAAGGACCTGCGCGAGGAGGTACCCGCCCGCCGCCAGCAGGCCGAAGATCAACAGACCGATCAGGACCCCCAGCCAGACCTTGCGCGAGGAGCCCTCGGGATCCGGGGGCGGCAGCACCTGGGTCGGCGCCGGCCGGGCGATCACCTGCGTCGCGTCCCCGGCCCCGGCGAGGATCGGCGTCGCTTCGACGTCCTGACCCTGCTTCACTCGTTCCAGATCCGCCGCCAGCTCCTCCGCGCTTTGGTACCGGTTGGCGGGGTTCTTCGCCAGGCATTTCATGACGACGGCATCCATACGCGATCGCCACCGGCGTGTCGCCGGTGAACGGGGGCCGCCCCGCGAGCAGCTCGTACAGGACGCACCCCAACGAGTAGATGTCCGATCGCGCGTCCACCGCCTGTCCCTGGGCCTGCTCCGGCGAGAGGTAGGTCGGGGTCCCGATCACCGACGAGGTCTGCGGCGCGGTGACGTCGGTCTGCATCCGCGCGATGCCGAAGTCCATCACCTTCACGAACCCGTCGCGGGTGACCATCACGTTCCCGGGCTTGATGTCCCGGTGGACGATCCCCTGCGCGTGCGCCGAGGCGAGCGCCTCGGCGATCTTCCGCGTCAGCTCGACCGCCTGCACCATCGTGGGGCGTCGGCCGCTCGCCAGGAAATCGGCGAGCGTCCGACCCTCGACGAACTCCATCACGATGTACTGCCGGTCGCCGTCGGATCCGGTGTCGTAGACGCCGACGATCGTGGGTTGGTTCAGCCGCGCGGCCGCTTGGGCCTCACGGCGGAACCGGGCGACGAACCCCGCGTCACGCGCGAACTGGGGGAGCAGGACCTTGATCGCGACCGTTCGATGGAGCACGGGGTCGAAGCCGCGGTAGACCTCGGCCATCCCGCCCGCACCGATCCGCGCTTCGACCCGGTAGCGCTCACCCAGCACGGAATCGCTCACGCTCGTTCGTTCACCCCTTGAGGTAGGCCTGCAGGACCTGTTTGGCGATCGGCGCGGCCACGCGACCGCCGGTGGCCTCGCTCCCGAGGTCCCCGCCGTCCAGCACGATAACCGCAACCGCGATGGTCGGCGTCTGGCCCGAGCCGGCCGGTGCGAATGCGGTGAACCAGGCGTTCGGCGGAACGTTGCAGTTGGGGACCGGACCGCAGTTGGTCGCCGTCCCGGTCTTGCCGGCCACGATCGTCCCTGGGATCTGTGCGGCGGTTCCGGTCCCGCTCGTGACGACGCTGATCATCATCTGGCGCATCTGGTCGGCCGTATGGGGGGTGATCGGACGTCCGTACTCCTGCTTGTCGAACAGCTTGATGGTCCGGCCGGCGCTGTCACGCACCTCCGTCACCAACCTCGGCGCGTACAGCGGTCCTCCGTTGGCGATCGCCGCCGATTCCAGCGCGAGCTGCAGAGGGTTCTGCTTGTCGTTGTCGAGCCCGACCGCGGACAGGGCCACCTTCGGCAGGTTCTCGTTGAAGTAGGACGACTCCGGGAACCGCCCGCTGTTCCACGGCAGGATGAACGGGATCGTCGGCTCCGCGCACGTGACCTCGTTCGGCGGGAGGATCGGGCAGAACCCGTAGCGATG
>QHTB01000048.1 GCA_003220615.1 Candidatus Rokuibacteriota bacterium | reverse complement strand
GGTAGCTGCCGATCGCGCCCGCGCCGACGAAGAGAACCTTCTTGCTCATAGCGTCCCTTTCTCTGCGAGCCGGCGGTAGACCTCGCGCGCGGCCTCGTGGAATCCCGTGGGCAGGCCGGTGGCCTCGAGCGAGCTGGCGGTTTCCTCCATCTCGCCGATGAAACGCCACGCCTTCTTGAGGTTGTCGCTGACGGCACGCTCCGAGAGGGCGGGAAGCTCCGGCTTCGAGATCTTCCACTCGGCGAGGAGTGAGTCCTCGACGCCCTCGGCCACCGCGTAGGCCCGCATCGCGGCCAGCAGCGCCTGGCTGCACTTGTTCCAACCGCCGTATGCCATCTTCACGGCAGACGCAGCGCCCGCCGGGCCATCGACCACGATCGCGTCCATGGGCCCGGCCGCGAAGAGCGCGGCAACGTCGGAGGCGGCGGGGCCGGAGAGATACAGGCGCGTCGTGCCGCGCTTGCGCGCCGGTGGACCGATGATGCCGCCGTCCACGAAGCGGGCACCGGCCGCTTCGACGATGCGGCCGATCTCACGCGCCGTTGCCGGCGACACGGCATTGCCGTCGACGAAGATTCCACGGAATCCGGTGGCCGCGACGGCGCGCGCCAGGTCGACGGCGCCGTGCGGCGGGATCACCGAGAGGATCACGCGGCTCGATTTCACGAGGTCGGCCAGCGTTCGCGCATCCTCGAGCCGGCTCTCAGCGGCCCGCGCGCTCGTCGCGGCGCTCCGTCCCTCCGATAGCCACAACACACGGGCGCCGCCGGCGACCAGGGTAGCGCCGGCCGTGGTTCCCATCTCGCCCGGGTTCAGCAGTCCGACCGTCACATTCGCCATGCAGGGGACCTCCTCGAGGCTGAGCAGGCCGGAGTATACTCCTGTCGCATCAGGCCCGCCGACGCCCTCCTCGCCGTACTCGTCGCCGTCATCTGGGGATTCGCGTTCGTCGTCACGCGCGTCGGCCTCGACAGCTTCTCGCCGCCCCAGCTCACCACGCTGAGGTTTCTGATCGCGGCGACGCCGGCGATCTGGTGGGCGCGGCCTCTCGCGTGGCGCGCCCTCGTGCCGCTCGGCCTGACCCTCTTCGCCGGCCAGTTCCTGATGCAGTTCTTCGCCATCGCGAACGGCATGCCGCCGGGCCTGGCCTCGATCGTCGTCCAGACCCAGGCGTTCTTCACGATCCTCTTCGTCGCGCTGGCGCTGCAGGAGCGTCCGCGCCCGGGACAGGTGGCCGGAATCGTGCTCGCCTTCGGCGGGCTCGGCCTGATCGCGCTCACGATCGGCGGCGACCTCAGCGCCGTCGGATTCCTGCTGGCGCTGGGCTCGGCGATCAGCTGGGGGATCGGCAACGTCCTGCTCAAGCGCGTCGGCGGCGTCGACATGCTGAGCCTGATCGTCTGGCTCAGCGTGATTCCACCGGTCCCGTCACTCGTGCTGTCGGTGATGCTGGACGGGCCGCGCGGGCTGGGAGCGCTCGTGCGAGCGTCCTGGCTCGGCCTCGCGGCCGCGCTCTACCTCGGCGTCGTCGCGACGGTGCTGGCGTACGCGATCTGGGGTCGACTGCTGCGCCGCTATCCCGCGGCGACGGTGACGCCGTTCGCGCTCATGGCTCCGATCGTCGGCGCGTATTCGTCGTCCGTCATCTTCGGTGAGCGCTTCGGCGGCCGGCGGCTCGCCGGAATGGCGCTCGTGCTGCTCGGAGTCGCCATCACCGTGCTGAGTGGCTCCCCGCGTGACGCGCGAGTTGCGGCATGACGTCGGTCGCGAGCAGCTCCATCGAGCGACGCCAGAGCTTCGGCTGATCCCAGTCGTGGCCGGCCATCAGCAGCGTCCCGAAGTGACCGATCTCGTCGCGCAACGCCACGAGCTGATCGAGGACCCGGCGCGGGCTCCCGGCGATGATCATGCCCCGCTTGATGGCGTCCACCGTCACCGCCTCGTCCGGCATCGCCTGGTCCGGCTTCACCATGAAGAGCGCCTTGCGCAGCCGGCTGAAGCTGAAGAGGAAGAAGCTGTAGTAGAAGGACAGGCCGCTGTCGGGATCGGCCAGATAATCCTCGGCCTCGCTGTCGGTCTCGGTTACCAGGACGCTGCGCGAGACGCGCCAGACGTCGGGATCGGGCCGGCGCCCGACGGCCTCGCAGCCCTCGACGTAGCGCTCCCAGTGCCCGCGGAGATACCGGCGGTGGAAGAAGTTGCCGGAGACCGGGATCCATCCGCGCTCGCCCGCCGTGCGCGCGCTCGCCGAGTTGGGCGTGAGCAGCGAGATCGCGATGGGCGGGTGCGGCTGCTGGAACGGCCTCGGCACGTAGCCGACCTTGAACTCGGGATAGATGTTCTTCTCGACGTTGATCTTCCAGAAGCGGCCGTCGATGCGATATGGCGGATCCTGGGCCCACAGCCTGAGCACGGTGTCGAGGCACTCGAGCATCATCGGCGGTCGCAGCTCGGCGTCGCCGACGTTGAACAGCTCGAAGTCGCTGACCAGGCCACCGGGCCCGATGCCGAAGATGAAGCGGCCGCGGCAGAGCTGATCGAACATCGCCACGTGGGCGGCGACGGTCGCGGGATGCATCTGCGGCATGTTGATGACGCCCGTGCCGAACTTGATGCGCTCCGTCCGGTTGATGAGCGTGGCCAGGAAGATCAGCGGCGACGTGATGCGCTCGCTCCACGAGCTGAAGTGCTCGCCGACGAAGACTTCGGTGAAGCCGAGCCGATCAGCCAGGAGGATGGCCTCCTGGTCTTCGTCGAGGATCGTCGTATAGTCCCGGGCGGGGTGGTGGAACGGCATCGTGAACATGCCAAGGTGGATCATGGTCCCTACAATAACCCGAACCCGACATCGAACCCGAGGAGAGCGCTGATGGCCGAGACCGAGACCTACCGCAAGGGACGCGAGCTGCGCCGGCAGCTCCTGGGCGATGCCTTCGTGGAACGCGCCAACAAGGCGGCGTACGCCGATCCGATCATGAAGAAGTTCATCGACGTCGCGACCGAGACGGTGTTCGGCTCGCTGTGGACGCGTCCGGGACTCGACCTCAAGACCCGCACGTTGATCTGCGTGGTCTCCGACGCGGCCACCGCCCGCACGCCCGAGCTCGGCATCCACCTCCGGATGGCGCGCCGCCAGGGCTGGACCGAGGACGAGCTGGTGGAGGTGCTCCTCCACCTGAGCGGGTACGTTGGCGTGCCGCTCATCCGGGAAGCGCTCCTCACGGCGAAGGAGGTCTTCGCCGAGATGCGCACGGAGCACTGATCAGGCGGCGAAGCGGCGCAGCAGGCGCCCAGGACGGCCGCACTCGGCGATGACGCCGCGCTCGTCGACCGTCCGGACGCCATTCACCCACACCCCGTGGACACCGACGGCGGGTGTGTCGAGTCGGGAGGCTCCGGTCGGGAGATCGTGAACGCGGCGCTTGGGGCCGCGGCCGACGGTCTTCGGATCGAAGAGCAGCAGATCGGCCCACGCGCCGGGCACGAGCCGGCCGCGGTCCTCGATGCGATAGGCCCGCGCGACGTCGTCCGTCACGCGCTTGACCGCCTCGGGCAGGGTGAGGTCGCCGCGCTCGCGGACCCAGTGACCGAAGAGATGCAGGCCGAAGGCGGCGTCGCAGAGGAAGGACAGGTGGGCGCCGGCGTCGGAGAGCGCCACCGCCGCGTGCGGATGACGGAGGAGCTTCTTGACCTCGCCCTC
>QHTB01000091.1 GCA_003220615.1 Candidatus Rokuibacteriota bacterium | reverse complement strand
AGATGCCGCCTCACCTCCTCGTCAATTGCGTGCGGAAAGTGTATTCCGGGGAACGCTGGGTGGAAAAGCGCTCGGCCGGCCGCCTGCTCGAGAAGCTGCTCAAGCGAGAGGTGGCGGCACGTCAGCTCGCCAAGGACCTCACCGTGCGTGAGCTCGACATCCTTCGGCTGGTGGCCATGGGGCTCAGCAACAAGGCGATCGCCGAGCGGATCTTCGTGAAGGAAGGCACCGTCAAGATCCACCTGCACAACATCTACAAGAAGCTCGACGTCGGAAACCGTCTGGCCCTGACGATCTTCGCCCAGAACAAGGGCTTCGTGTGAGGCGGGTGGCCTAGTCTCGCCGGATCGGGAAGCCGAACTGCAGGCCGAGGAAGACCCGATTCTGATCGACGTCGTTCACGGTCAAGCCCGAGGCGGTCACCGTTCTCTCGGTGCGCTGCTGGAAGAAGTTGTAGCTGGCCAGAAGACCCAGCCACGGGGTCACCTGATAGGCCGCGCGTAACACGACCCGCAGGGCTTTCACGTCGATGTTTTCCCGCCCGATCGACTTCGAGATCGTGTAGGTCGGCGCGAGATCGAGCGCCAGGCCCTGGGCAAGCGTGGTCACGCGCACGGCGCCGGCGATCGACTGGTTCTCGGTCGGTCCGCCCAACCCACCCGCCACCGCGATGCTCCGGTCGTAGCTCAGCGACGCCGAGCCGAAGGCCAACCGCTGCGTCAGGCTCACCGTGCCCGCGCCACTTACCTGATCTTCACCCCCCGTCGTAAACGTCGGGCCGGCGCTCACGCTGCCGGTGAGGGTCTGCGTGAACTGATACGACAGGCCGGCGCGGGGTGATTGCGTCGTCGTCCCCGAATGTTTCTCGATGTCGAGGTACGACACCTGGTAACCGACCGTTCCCCGGAGTCGAGGGGACAGATCGTGATTCAGGTTCGCGTTCAAGGCGTACGCGTCGGAATCGCGGGCGTTGTTGCTGTTGAAGCGCTGGAGCGTGTAGGAGCCGATGAACTGTACGGAGGTGCGGGGCGACAGCTGCCACGCGACGCCCGGGGTCAGGGTGTTGCCGACGGAGCGTGTGCGTCCCGTCGCGATGCCTTCGGGGCTGGACGTGTTGGTGAAATCGCTGGCCACGAGGGTGTCGTTCAACGAGAGGGTCACGAGCGGCGTCACCAGATAGGTCGTCTCGACGAAGAACCCCTGGGTGTGGAAGAGGCTATCGAGTTGCTCCTGATTGAGGTACTTCTCGGCCGTCGCGAAGTAGCCGGCGGACAGCCGGTACCCCGGGCTCTCCATCACGACACGGAGGCCCGGACTGGCGTGGGTGATGTAGTCCGATTTCCGCCGAGCGTTGTTGAGGAAGACGTTGTCGTTGTATTCCTCGGCCAGCGTCAGCGTGGGAATGATCACGAAGGGGCCGCGGGCCGACGCCGCAAAGAATTCCGGTCCGGCCAGGATCGGAACTTCGCCGGTGTACTGGGCTCGGGCCGTCACGGGCCAGGTGAGACACATCACTCCGATGACCACCGACCAGAAGGAGCGGCGAAAAGACATCGCACTTTCGGTTCTAGCATAGGACCTCTCGAGGACGAGAGCTTTACGGTTGCGGATGCTATCCGTCGCCGGGATGGGGCAGCCGGACGATCGTGTACCCCACCGGATGGCGTTCGCCCTGGTGGACGCGGCGGTTCGGCACCGGCGACTCGGCCGGCGCCGATTCGTCGCGTGGCCCACGGCGTCTTCGGTCGAGGATCACTTCGACGCCCTTCAGGCCGGCGAACGACCGCGTCAGGTACCGGTAGAGCTCGACGGCGTCGGGATCCAGGATCAGGAGCATCCGGCGAACCGGCCGCCCCGGACTCGCCGCCGGACGCTGGGGAAGCGCCGCCAACAGCAACGTCCGATGGTGATCGCAGATGCCGTGGGTGTCGCTGGGATCGTCGAGCGGCGGCCGCTCACCCAGGAACCCTGGCTTGCCTTCCTCCTGACACCACGCGCACCACGCCTTCATCGCACAGACACGGGTGCGCAGGTGATGCCAGCCGCGGACGTCAACCACGGCGCACCGTTACGGCCGGGTAGTCGCTGCATCTCGCCGAAGCGTGAGGAAGTCCGACAGCGCGACCCTCGGGCACTGTCCGTCGATGATGTTTACGTCCATCCGATCGCGAGTCCTCACGTGCGACCTAACGCTGTGCCCTGCAAGCTTTTTCGGGCGTGGAATGCTCCTTGCTCTTTCTGCGTGTCCACGAGCGTGCTGTTCGAGCTCGCACGAGAGGTGCGGTGATGAGGTGGTTGGTCGCTGTTGGCGTGATGGCCGTGGCGCTCATGGGAGCGACGGCTCCTGCGCACGCCACGACGCAGACATTCTCGGCGGCGAGCTCGCTCGACGTCGAGAGCGACCAGGTCCGCCTCGTCGTCCAGACGGCTCCGGTCTCGAGCGATCTCGAGCGAGAGAGCCTTGCGCTGGAGCTGGCGCCACCGACGGCGAGTCAGGATGCATCGCGCCAGTCCAGCATGATGACGGCCACACCACCTCCCTCTGTGCTCCTGCTCGTCGGGACCGGTCTCACAGGACTGGCCGGAATGGTACGCCGCCGTCTCGCTCGACGGCACGGAATTGCTTGGTGAGCGCGCTATCGCGACGTGGCGCGGATCATCGGGCGGTCGGCTCACGAGGGTGAGCCATCGTCGAGCGACGTGTTTCGACACGCGTGGTGTGTCGCTGCTGTGAACAAGCGCGGGTCCGCCCGCGCGCTTTGGTATTGATCGATGGAGAGCGCCACATGGCTGTGACGAATGCCGCCACGGATCGGGAAGTCGAGAGCCGCCCATGCTGACCAACGCGAACGCGGTGACCGCAGCTCAGCCCATCCGGATCGTGCTCGCTGATGGCCATCCCGTGACGCTCGACGGTCTCGAGCAGCTGTTCCGTGGCGAGGAGTTTGCCGTCCTCGCGCGCTGCACCGACGGCGAGGACACCGTGCGGACGGTGCGGACGCACCGCCCCGACATCCTCGTCCTCGACTTCCGGCTGGCCCGGAAGGACGGCCTGGCGGTGATCCGCGAGCTGAAGCGCGAGAACCTTCCCACGCGTATCGTCCTCCTCAGCTCGGCGCTCGAGGAAGATCAGATCGGTGAGGCCATTCGCCTCGGCGTGCGCGGCGTGGTGCTGAAAGAGATGCCGTCGGCGCTGCTGCTCCAGTGCATCCGCAAGGTGCACGGCGGTGAGCCATGGGTCGAGAAGCGCTCGGTCGGACGGCTCCTCGAGAAGCTGCTGCGCCGTGAGATCGCCTCGCGCCAATTCGCCCTCGACCTGACCGGCCGTGAGCTCGAGATCGTGCGGCTGGTGGCCACCGGCCTGCGGAACAAGGAGATCGCCACGCGGCTGTTCGTCCGCGAAGGCACCGTGAAGATCCATCTGCACAACATCTATCGCAAGCTGAACGTCAACAGCCGGATGGCGCTGACGCTCTACGCCCAGAAGCGAGGCTTCGTCTAGAGAGGCACCCGGGGCGGCCGATTCGTCGGAATCTCCGACAGTTGCATTCGGTGAGTCGACCGACTAGAGTCGCCGCCCGTGAGGCCCTCCCACCAGCCCGACCGCCGTCAGGCGCGTCGTTATCACGTCGTCGTGCCCGTCGAATTCGAGACCGGCACCGGGATCACTCGGGACGTCAGCGAGGTCGGTGTCCTCTTCGAGACGAGGACCATGATGCATTTGGGGGAGGTCATCGAGTTCGCGCTGCTGCTCGGCCAGTTCGACCCGGGAGGGAACTATCGGGTGCGCTGCTCCGGAGCGGTGGTGAGAGTCGACGAGACCGACGACGCGTACGCCGTTGCCGTCCAGCTACACTCCTACTCGCTCTAATCGATCACGCCGATCGCTCAATTCTGACGCGAAGATGGTGAGCATCGTGCGGTCCGCGTTTTAGCCCCGTTCCGCCTATACCGGAAGTTACATAAAACTCTATCCCCCGAGATATTGCTGGGTTCACCCCCCCTCACCTACAGTGCCGCGGCATGCACTCACCGACTTTGGGTGCAGAACGAGCCCACATGCGGAAACAACGTCGAGACGGAGGAAGCATGAGAACACTGACTGTCGCCTGGGCCCTGGTGCTGGTGCTCCTGGGAGGATTCGCCGGGGCCGAGACCACGACGCCGCCGACCACGGCCGCGCCCGTGGAGCCCTCGTCGTACATCATCGGTCCCGAAGACGTGCTCCAGATCATCGTCTGGAGGAACGAGGCGCTCACCCGGGCTGTTCCGGTTCGGCCAGATGGTCTCATCTCGCTCCCGCTCCTCCACGACGTTCAGGCGGCCGGGCTCACGCCGTTGGCGCTGCGTGACGTGCTCACGAAGCGCCTGAGCGAGTTCATGACCGACCCGGAAGTGTCCGTCATCGTCACCGACGTCCGGAGCTTCAAGATCTCGGTCATGGGTGAAGTGCACCGTCCGGGTCGATACGAGTTGAAGAGCAACACGACGGTGCTCGACATGATCGCCCAGGCCGGGGGGTTCACGTACTTCTCCAAGAAGTCCAAGATCGTCGTCCTCCGTCAGAACGGTGCCAAGACCGAGCGAATCCCCTTCGACTACAACAAGGCGGTCGAGGTCAGCGGCCAGAACTTCTTCCTCCAACCCAACGACATCGTCTTGGTGCCATGATGAAGCTCAACGAAGAATCGGTCCTCGACCTGGCGGTCGCCGTATGGAAGCGGCGGAAGTGGATGGGCATCGTCTCATTCCTGCTGCCCTTCAGCCTCACCATCGGCACCATCGCGTTTTTGCCGAGCCTCTACCGCTCCTCGGCGCTCGTGCTCGTCGACCGTCAGCAGGTGCCCGAGGCGTTCGTCCGCCCGACCGTCACCAGTGGACTGGAGACGCGGCTGCAGACGATCAGCCAGGAAGTGTTCAGCCGGGCCCGTCTCGACGGGATCATCACGCGCTTCCACCTCTATGAAGACTTGAAGAAGCGGGTGGCGGCCGAGGAAGTCATCGAGCGCATGCGCTCGGACATCCAGCTCGAGTACCGCGGCGTGGACCGTGCCGGTCAGCGGGGCACCATCGCCTTCGCGGTGAGCTTCCGGGGCAAGGATCCGCAGACCGTGGCCCAGGTCACCAATACGCTGGCGTCCTTCTTCATCGAGGAGAACCTGAAGGTGCGCGAGCGCCAGGCCGCCGGCACCGCCGAGTTCCTCAAGGCGCAGCTCGCCGAGGTCAAGGCCAAGCTCGACACGCAGGAGAAAGAGGTCAGCCAGTTCAAGAAGCGGAACCTGGTGGACCTGCCGCAGCAGGCCGCCGTGAACCTCGGCATGATCGAGCGACTCGACACCCAGTTGCGCGCCAACGTCGACAGCCAGACCCGCCTGGCCGAGCGCCGCGAGCTCCTGGCCAAGCGGGCCGCGCAAGCGTCCGAGTACATCCCCAACCCGCACCAGCCCGCGCCCGTCTTCTCGTCCGCGCCGCGGGATCATGTGTCGGCGCCGGCCGGCCCGTCGCCCGTGCAGTCGCCAGTGCTCGTCGATCCGTCGGCTGCCGAGCTGCTCCGGCTCCAGCAGGAGCTGCGCGCGATGCGGAGCCGCTTCAGCGACAAGTATCCCGACGTCGTCCGCCTGCGCGCCGCCATCGAGTTTCTGGAAAAGGAGATCAGCGAACGGCCGCGCCCGGTCCCGCCGGTGGCGAAGGCCGAGACGAAGACCGACGCGACGGCCGAGGTCAAGACCGAGGTGAGCCCGGCGCCGGCGCCCGTGCAGGCCATGATCCCCAATCCGTACCTGCAGCCGCTGCGTCAGGCCCAGGAAGAGATGGAAGCCGACATCCGTGCGCTGCGGGCCGAGGAGCAGCGCCTGCGCGCGAGCATCGCGACCTACGTGGGCCGCATGCAGAACGCGCCCAAGCTCGAGCAGGAGTTGATCGAGGTCACCCGCGACTACGACTCCACGCGCGAGCTGTACGGGTCCTTGCTCAAGCGGTACGAGGAGGCGCTCCTGGCCGAGAGCATGGAGCAGCGCCAGAAGGGCGAGCAGTTCCGGGTCCTCGACCCCGCCGTTCCGGCCGAGGAGCCGATCGCTCCGAACCGCGTGCGCCTGGGCATCCTGGCCGTGGTGTTGTCGCTCGGTCTCGCCGTCGGCGCGGTCGTTTCCGCCGAGCGCATCCGTCCGGCCTTCCATTCGGTCGACGCCCTCCGCGTCTTCAGCAACGTGCCGGTGCTGCTGAGCATCCCGGCCATCGTCACCGGCCGTGACGTGCTGCGCCGTCAGCGCCAGGGGCGCCTGGCCATGGTCGCGGTGGTGCTCGCCATGGCCGTGCTCGTCGGCAGCTCGTACTTCTTCGCGCACGGCAACGAGTACCTCGTGTCACTCATGACACGGGGAAGGTCGTAAGGAGAGGGGCATGTTCGAAGGTTTCTACGGCCTCAAAGAAAAGCCGTTCAATGCGACGCCGGACCCGAAGTTCCTCTTCATGACGCCGAGTCATCGGGAGGCGCTCGCGCACCTCGTTTTCGGCGTCCAGGAGGACAAGGGGTTCCTCGTGCTCACCGGCGAGGTGGGCACCGGGAAGACGACCCTCTTGAACGCCCTGCTGCGGAAGCTCGACGCGGGCTCCACGGCGGTCTCGTTCATCTACAACTCGACGCTCTCCTTCGACGAGATCCTCGAGTACATGCTCAAGGACTTCGGAGTGAAGGCCGAGGCCAACACCCGGGTCCAGCGGCTGGTCGCCCTCAACGCCTTTCTCATCGAGCAGCGTCGGGCGGGTCGAAAGAGCGTGGTGATCTTCGACGAGGCGCAGAACCTCGAGACCTCGATTCTCGAGCAGGTCCGCCTGCTGTCCAACTTCGAGACCCCGAGCGAGAAGCTGCTGCAGATCATGCTGATCGGTCAGCCCGAGCTGAAGACGAAGCTCCAGCTGCCGAGCCTGCGCCAGCTCAAGCAGCGCATCGCGCTGCGCTGCACGATCCATCCGCTGTCGGGCGACGAGGTCAGGGACTACATCCGCAACCGCCTGCGCATCGCGGGCGCTCGCGACCTCCGGTTGTTCGAAGACCGGGCCGTCGAGCGCATCGCCGAGTACGCGGCCGGCATCCCGCGCGTCATCAACATGGTCTGCGATCACTGCCTGGTCTCGGGCTACGCCCTCCGCAAGCGGCGGATCGACCGGGCGATCGTCGACAAGGCCGTCGAGTATCTGGAAGAAGGCGAGCGCGCGCCGTCGGAGTCGCGCGACAGCCGACGGTTGGTGCGGTGGGTCGTCGGAACGATGGCGGCCAGCACGGCGGCGGCGGCCGCGGTCCTCACGATGCATTCGGCAGTGGGTGGTTCAATCGCCGCGCCCATTTTCGAGATGGCGCGCGCAGCAAGGGCGTGGTTACTGCCATGAGCGAATTCTTCAGAGCCCTCGAGCAGGCTGGACGGGACCGCGACGAGCGGCTGGCCAAGCAACGGAACAATCGGAAGCTACCGGTGGCCGCGGAGCCGCCAGCCCAACCGGAACCCGAAGTCCCGGTGGTCGCGAAGGCGAGCAAGCCGCGCAAAGAGTCGCAACCCGCGGCGGCCCCGAAGGCCACGCCGACGCCGGCGCCCGAGGTCGTGGCGACCGCGCCGGCGAGCACTCCGCGCAAAGAGTCGCAACCCGCGGCGGCCCCGAAGGCCACGCCGACGCCGGCGCCCGAGGTCGTGGCGGTCGCGCCGACGATCACGCCGCGCAACGAGACGCGGCCCCCGGTCGCGGTGGAGACTCCCGCGCCCGTGGAACCCGAGTTGGCCACGGTCGAGGCGGCGGTCGCGACGGAAGTTGAGCCGGAGCCAGAGCCGGAGATCGCGACCGACATCCAGCACGCGATCTATACGGAGCTCTACCCCATCTTCCACCCGGACGGCGTCGAGATCCACGCGGCGATCGAGCCCGAGCTCCACGAGGACATCGAGCCGGACATCCACATGGATATCGAGACCGAGATCCATGCGGACGTCGAGCCAGAGGTCCACGCGGCGATCGAGCCCGAGCTCCACGAGGACATCGAGCCGGACATCCACATGGATATCGAGACCGAGATCCATGCGGACGTCGAGCCAGAGGTCCACGCGGTCATCGAGCCGGAGATCCACGCCGACGTCGAGCCCGAAATCCATGCGGACGTCGAGCCGGAGATCCGGATGCACGAGGAGCCGGAGATCCAAGCCGAGGTCGAGGACGAGACGGAAGCCGAAGCCGCGTTTGCGACCGAAGGTGGCAGGGCGGCCACGCCGATGCCGTTTGCGATGAGAGCAGCGGACGCGCCCGCTTTCACTGAGAGCGTGCCGACGGTCAAGGACGACGATGCCGAGAGCGTCGACGACCGCCTGGTCACGCTGCTCACGCCGAACAGCTTCGCCGGCGAGCAGTATCGGACGCTGCGACACCTCGTCGAGAAGATGCACACCGAGACGGGCGTGTCGGTGGTCGGGGTGTCGAGCCCCAGCATCGGTGACGGCAAGACCACGACGGCCATCAACCTGGCCGGCGCCCTGGCCCAGGCCCGGGAGACCAAGGTGTTGCTCATCGACATGGACCTTCGCCGCCCGGCGGTGAACGGTCAGCTCGGACTCCGGGGCTTCAACCCGAAGGGCGTGGTCGCCGTGCTCGGCGCCGGCGCCTCCCTGGACGACGTCATCGTCGAGCTGCCGATGTTCAACCTGTCGATCATTCCCTCGGGGCCGCGCCAGTCGGCGCCCTACGAGCTCCTCAAGTCGAGCCGCCTGCATCAGATGATGGACGAAGCCCGGCGCCGCTTCGACTACGTGATCGTCGACACGCCGCCGGTCATCGCCGTGCCCGACTGCCGCGTCATCAGCAGCGGTGTCGACGGCTTCCTCGTCATCGTCAACGCGCACAAGACGGCGACCCGGCTGCTCAGCGAGACGGTGAGCGTGCTCGGACAGTCGAAGGTGCTGGGCCTCATCTTCAATCGCGACGATCAGCCGATCGCCGAGCACCTCTACAACTCCTATGGCCCGGACCCGAGCGGCGGATGGACCGGCTCGATCCGCCGGCGCCTGCGCCGGAATGGTCACGGCAACGGCAACGCGAGCGGAAACGGAACCGGTTACCTGAGCGGCAACGGCATCACGCACTAGTCACGGGCCATGAAACCGCTCCTTCTCGCCCTCGTGGAAGGCGTCGCCGTGTTCGGCGGCGTCACGACCATGACGGCACTGTGGCGGCCGGGCGGGGTGGACAACCTCCACCTGGCCGTCCAGGTCCTGCTCCAGGCGCTGGTGCTCTCGGTCTGCTGCATCGTCGCCTTCTACTACAACGACCTCTACGACCTCTACATCGTCCGCGACTTCGAGATGTTCCTGTTCCGGCTGGCCGAATCGCTGGGCGTCATGTTCATCCTGACCGCGTTTTCGTACATGGCGCTGCCCGATCTCAACATGGCCAACGGGCCGTTCGTCTCCAGCGTGCTGATCATCGTCGGCGTGCTGATCCCGTTGCGGGGCGCGACCTACACGGTGATGCGCCACCGGTTCCGCAGCCGCGTCATCATCGTGGGCTCCAACGATCTCGTCGCCGATCTCGTCCTCGAAGCGAGGAACCGGCCGAACGACGGCCTCACGATCCTCGGCATCGTGGACGACCGCGTGGTGGGCGAGGCGAGCGTGTTCGGCGTCCCCGTGCTCGGTCCGATCAACGACATCTCGAAGATCCTGAGCGAGCACCGTCCCAACCGGATCGTCGTGGCCCTGTCCGAGCGCCGCGGCCGGCTGCCAGTGCGGGCGCTCCTCGAGGCCAAGGCCCGCGGCGTCCGCATCGAGGAAGCCACCCAGGTCTACGAGAACCTGACCGGGCGGATGGCGCTCGAGTCCCTGATGCCGAGCGCGCTGATCTTCGATTCCGGGTACTGGAAGTCGCCGCCCGACCTCGCCATCGCACGCGCTATCAGCATGGTGGTGGCGGCCGTCGGGCTCGTGGTGACGGCCCCGCTCATGGCGGCCGTCGCCGTGATCATCAAGCTCGACTCGGACGGACCGGCGCTGTTCATCCAGGACCGGATCGGCCGCCTGGGCCGACCGTTCCGGCTGATCAAGTTCCGCACCATGCGCGTTGCCTCCGGGCCGCACTCGGAGTGGGTCAGGCAGAATCAGGATCGGATTACCCGCGTCGGCCACTGGCTGCGCCGGTTCCGGCTCGACGAGCTGCCGCAGTTCATCAACATCCTGCGCGGCGACATGAACCTGGTCGGGCCGCGGCCGCATCCGGTCGCCAATTTTGCCCTGTTTCGTGAGCACATCCCGTACTACTCGATCCGCTGCTCGATCCGTCCGGGCGCCACCGGCTGGGCCCAGATCCGCTACGGCTACGCCAACAGCCTGGACGAAGAGATCGAGAAGATGCGGTACGACCTCTTCTACATCAAACGCATGTCCCCGCTCTTCGATCTGCGCATCGTCTTCGACTCGGTGAAGACCGTGATGTTCGGACGAGGCGCGCAGTCCGCCGACCTTTACGACAAGCAGATACCCAAGCAGGTCGTCAAGGCGAGCTGATGCTCGAGACGATCGCCAGACAGCCATCGCCATCGATGGTCACGGAACGGTGCGTACGCCACGGCGTCCTCACGTTCGACATCGAGGAATGGTTCCAGGTCGAGAACCTGCGCGCCGTGTTCCCGCGCGCCGGGTGGGACGAGCGCCCGCGCCGGGCCGCTGACGGGACGCGCGTCGTGCTCGATCTCCTGGAGTCGCACGGCGTGCGAGCGACCTTCTTCGTCCTGGGCTGGGTGGCCGAGCGCGACCCGGAGCTGGTCCGCGAGATCGTCGCGCGCGGCCACGAGGTCGCGTGCCACGGCCATGGCCACGTCCTGCCCATGCAGCTCACGGAGCAGGAGTTCCGGGACGACCTGACGCGCAGCCGGCAGGCGCTGGAGGACATCAGCGGGACGCCGGTGATCGGGTATCGGGCACCGTCGTTCAGCATCAGCGAGCGCCACCTGAAGATCCTGGCCGAGTACGGTTTCCGCTACGACTCGAGCTTCCACCCGTTCGCGCTCCACCGGCGCTACGGACGCCTCGCCCATCTGGGCGCACGCCTGCGGCCCGGTGTCTATCGGACCGACGACGGCCTGATCGAGCTCGCGCTTCCCGTCGAGCGCTTCGGGGCGGCGGCGTTCCCGGTCTCCGGCGGCGGGTACTTCCGCGTGCTCCCGGCCCCGCTGTTCCGGCGCCTGGTCGCGCGGGCCCTCGTGCGCGACGGCCACTACGTCATGTACCTGCACTCGTGGGAGTTCGATCCGGCGCAGCCGCGCGTGCGGGGGGCCAAGCTCGCCGCCCGCTTCCGTCACTATCACAACCTCGTGCGGACGCTGCCGCGGATGCAGCGGCTCATCCCGCTGTTGAAGGACCTCGGGACGCGCTTCGTCACCGCCAGCGATTTCGTCGGTGGCGTGCTGGCCCGGCAGAGAGCCGCGCATGGCCGCTAGTCACTGGCCCGCTCGGCGCCCGCTGACCACGGATACCGCGGGCCCCGGGCCCCGGATCGTCGCGCTCGGTGGCGGCACCGGGCTTCCCGTGCTCCTCGGCGGCCTGAGGGAAGCGCTCTTTCCCCGCGATCGGCTGGCCTCGGCCCGTCGCGATCGGTTGACGGCGATCGTGACGGTGGCGGACGACGGCGGGAGCTCGGGCCGCCTGCGCGACACCTACCGGATGCTGCCGCCCGGCGACATCCGCAATTGCCTGCTGGCGCTCTCCAGCGGACGGTCGATGCTCGCGCCCCTCTTCAACTTCCGGTTCAGCGGCAGCCAGGACGTGGGCGGCCACAGCCTCGGCAACCTGATCCTGAGCGCGCTCACCGAAATCGAGAACGACTTCTGCGAGGCGGTAGAGCACGCGGGCCGGCTGCTCGGTATCTGCGGTCGGATCCTGCCCGCCACGCTGGCCGACGTGAGGGTGACCGCGGAGTTCGACGACGGCAGCTCGGTCGCGGGTGAGTCGAAGATCGCCGTACGTCGGCGCCACATCCGCCGTGTCCGGCTGCAGCCGGCAGGCGCGCGCGTGCTGCCCGAGGCTGCCGCCGCCATCGAGGCCGCCGACGTGATTGCGATCGCGCCGGGGAGCCTCTACACGAGCCTGATCCCGATCCTTCTCCTCGAGGGCGTGGTCGAGGCCATGTCGCGGGCCCGCGGGCGCGTAGTCCTCGTGATGAACCTCATGACCGAGCCGGGGGAGACGGAGGCGTTCACCGCGGTCGATCATCTCCTGGCCATCCGTCGCCACGCCCCGAAGATCCGCATCGACGACGTCTTGCTCAACACGACACCGATCGCGCCGGCGCTGCTCGCCCGTTACTCCGCCGCCGGTGCGGTGCCAATCACGATCGATCGAGAGATTCTCCAAGCGCTTGGTTATCGCCCACACGAGCGCGACCTCCTGCGGGCGGATCACCAGATCCGCCACGACCCGGGAAAGCTCGCGCACGCCGTGATCGAGACAGTGGCCAACAGGGAGGCGAAATGAACGTCAGCGAACGCATCGAGCAGCGGATTGCCCGTGTCGCGATCATCGGTCAGGGGTACGTCGGTCTGCCCCTCGCCGTGGAGTTCGCCCGTGCCGGATTCACCGTGGTCGGCGTCGACAACGACGTCGATCGGGTGGCCGGCCTGGGGCTGGGTCAGTCGTACACGCCGGACGTCAAGAGCGCGGATCTGCTGCCGCTGCTCGCCCACGGCCGCTACACGCCGACGACGAGCTTCGCGGTGCTCGAAGAGAGCGACGTGATCGTCATCTGCGTCCCGACGCCGCTCCGGAAGTCGAAGGATCCGGACATCTCGTACGTGATGGCGGCGGCCGAAGAGGTCTCGACCCACTTCCGTCCCGGCCAGCTCGTCATCCTCGAGTCGACGACGTATCCGGGGACGACCGAGGAGCTGCTGCTGCCGATGCTGGAAGCCCGCGGCGGCCGCGTCGGCGAGAACGTGTTCCTTGCCTTCTCGCCCGAGCGGATCGATCCGGCCAACGGTAAGTTCCAGGTTCGCGACATCCCGAAGGTCGTGGGAGGCGTGACGGCAGAGTGCACCCGGCTGGCCGCGCTGTTCTATGGCCAGATCATCGATCGGGTCCAGCCCGTCTCCAGCCCGAAGGTGGCCGAGCTCGCCAAGCTCTACGAGAACGTCTTCCGGAACATCAACATCGCGCTGGCCAACGAGTTCGCGCTCATGTGCTCCCGCCTGGACGTCAACACGAAGGAAGTGATCGACGCCGCGGCCACCAAGCCGTTCGGGTTCATGCCGTTCTATCCGGGGCCGGGCATCGGCGGGCACTGCATCCCGCTCGATCCCTTCTATCTCTCCTGGAAGATGCGGCTGAACGGGTACGAGCCCCGCTTCATCCACCTGGCCGACGAGATCAACCGCGCCATGCCCGACTACGTCGTCGAGCTGGTCGGCAACGCGCTCAACCAGCGCCGCCGCTGCCTCAACGGCGCCAGGGTCCTCGCCCTCGGCGTGGCCTACAAGCGCGAGGTCGGCGACACGCGCGAGTCGCCCGCGATCGAGATCCTCATGAAGCTGCGTGAGAAGGGGTGCGAGGTCTCCTACGTCGATCCGTACGTCCCGACGCTGAACCTGCACGGCACGACGTTGAAGTCGGTGGATCTCACGGACGAGGAGCTCGCCGACGCCGATTGCGTGGTGATCCTCACCGATCACTCGGCCTTCGATTACCAGCAGGTCGTCGACCACGCCCGGCTCGTCGTGGACCCGCGCAACGCCACCTGGGGACTGCCGGTGTCCGACGACCGGGTGGTCAGGCTCTAGAGGCGCAATCGTGACGTCGTTCGTCGACGTGGCGCTCGTGGTCGGCGCGCGCCCGAACTTCGTGAAGGCCGCGGCCTTGCTGGCCGAGATGCGGAACCATCCGGAGCTCCGGCCGCGGCTCATTCACACGGGCCAGCACTACGACGACCGCATGTCCGGGCGGTTCTTCGCCGAGCTCGAGATCCCGCGGGCCGACGTCAACCTCGGGGTCAACGCCGGCTCGGTCGTCGCCCAGACCGCCGAGATCATGGTGCGCCTGGCCTCGGTGCTGACCGACGCCCGCCCGAATCTCGTGATGGTGGTGGGTGACGTCACGTCGACGATCGCCGCCGGCCTCGTCGCCAACAAGATGTCGCTGCCCCTGGCCCACGTCGAGGCCGGGCTGCGCAGCTTCGACCGCAGCATGCCCGAAGAGATCAACCGCATCGTGACCGACACGCTGGCCGACTACTGCTTCACCACGGAGCCGGCCGCCATCGAGAACCTGCTGCGGGAAGGGATCTCGGGCGAGCGCATCCATCACGTCGGCAACGTGATGATCGACACGCTCTTCCGGTTCCGAGAGAAGGCCAGCGCCTCGACGGCTCTCGAGGAGCTGGCGCTCCGCCCTCAGCGCTTCGCCGTCCTGACGCTCCATCGCCCGAGCAACGTCGACGACCCGGCGAAGCTCTGCCGGATGCTCGCCGCCGTGGCGGCGGTCCGCAGTGACGTGCCGATCATCTTCCCGGTCCACCCGCGGACCCGGCAACGGCTGCAGCAGCTCGAGCCGGCCGTGATGGGGGACGAGACGCTGCGTCTCATCGAGCCGGCCGCGTACCTGGACTTCGTCCACCTGATGGCCAACGCCGCCTGCGTGCTCACCGACTCCGGCGGCATCCAGGAGGAGACGACCGCGCTCGGCGTGCCGTGCCTGACGCTTCGCACGGGCACGGAGCGACCGATCACCGTGACCCACGGGACGAACCGCATCGTCGGCCTCGATCCCACGCGCATCACCGACGCCTGGCAGCAGATCCGTCGCGGGGAGTGGCCGATGGGCCGCCTGCCCGAGCTGTGGGACGGCAAGGCCGCCAGCCGGATCACCGAGGTGCTTCTGAACGATGGACATCACTGAGCTCAGGACCGAGACCGCGGAGTGGGATGCCTTCGTCCGCGCCTCGGGCGAGGGATCGCCGTTCCAGCTCGTCGCCTGGAAGCGCGCCGTGGAGCGGACGTTCGGCCTGCGCGCCCACTACCTGATGGCGCGGGAGAACGGTCGGCTCGTCGGCGTGTTGCCGCTGTTCGAGGCGCACGAGCTGTTCGGGCGCCGCGCTCTCATCTCGGTGCCGTACGCCGTCTACGGCGGCATCTGCGCGACCTCGGACGCCGCGCGGCGGGCCCTGGTGGACGCGGCCACCGTGCTCGGGCGCAAGCGGCGCGCCGCCTACGTGGAGCTGCGGCAGCGCCGCGATCTCGAGCTCGGACTGACGGTGAAGCAGCGCTACGTCTCCTTCGCGCGCTCGATCTCCAAGGACGAGGAAGAGAACGCGCTCGCGATTCCGCGCAAGCAACGGCGGATGATCCGACAGGGCCTCAAGTACGGGCTCCGCTCGGCGGCCGAGCGTCGGCACCTCGACAGCGTGTACGACGTCTACGCCCAGAGCGTGCACAACCTCGGCTCGCCGGTGTTTCCGCGCCGGCTCTTCCATGCGCTCGCCGAAGCCTTCGAGGAGGACTGCCACGTCCTGGCCGTCTACCACGACGAGCGCATCGTCGCCGGCGTGCTGTCGTTCTTCTACGAGGACCAGGTGCTGCCCTACTACGGCGGGGCGATGCGCGAAGCGTTCGCCTACGCCGTCAACGACTTCATGTACTGGGAGCTGATGTGCCTGGCCGCCAAGGCCGGGATCCGGATCTTCGATTTCGGCCGGAGCCGCGAGGGCACGGGCTCCTACGACTTCAAGCGCCACTGGGGCTTCGAACCGGTCCCGCTGCCCTATCAGTACGTGCTCTTGAACGGCCACGAGCTGCCCGACGTCAGCCCGTCGAATCCCAAGCTGCGCCGGGCCACCGACCTCTGGAAGCGGCTGCCGCTTCACGTGACCAATCGGCTGGGGCCGATGATCACCCGGTATCTGCCCTGACCATGCGCATCCTGATGCTCGCGCACCGCTTGCCGTACCCGCCGACGACGGGCGACCGCGTGCGCGCCTTCCACGTCGCGCAGGCGTTGGCCGGTCGCCACCAGCTCACGCTGGCCTGTCCGCTGGACGGACGCCGCGAGCTCGCGGCCGTGCGCGAGCTGCGGACGCTCGTTCCCGACCTCGAGTGCACCGTGCTTCCCTCACTGCGGCGCCAGGCCTCGGCGCTGGCGGCGCTGGCCGGCGGTCTCCCGCTCTCGGTGCGCTACTTCACCTCGCGCGCGCTGGCCGCCCGCATCCGGCAGCGAGCCGTCGCCGAGCGGTTCGACGTGACCTACGTCTCGTCGTCGTCGATGGCGCAGTACGCGCCGCCCGGCGTGCCGCTGGTCATGGACTTCGTGGACGTCGATTCGGAGAAGTTCGCCCGGTACGGCCGGGAGACGCAGCCGCCGATGCGGTGGATCTACCGGCTGGAGGCCGAGCGCCTGCGGCGGTACGAGCGCGCGGTGGCCGCGCGAGCGCGAGTGTCGGTGTTCGTGACCTCGGCCGAAGCGGCGCTCTTCCGCACGATCGCGCCCGACGCGACGACGGCCGTCGTGCCGAACGGCGTGAACCCGGAATACTTCCGGCCGATGTGGTACCGCGCGAGCGGGGTGCCGACGATCGTGTTCACCGGCGCGCTCGACTACTTCCCGAACGTCGACGCCGTCCGCTACTTCAGCGACGCCATCCTGCCGCTGATTCGCCGCCAGGTGCCGCGCGCGCGCTTCCTCATCGTGGGCCGCCGGCCGCACCGCCTCGTGCGCGCGCTCCGGCGTCCGGGATCGATCGAGGTCGCCGCCGACGTGCCCGATGTCCGGCCGTACCTGGCTCAGGGGCACGTGGCCGTGGTGCCGTTGCGCATCGCGCGTGGGATCCAGAACAAGGTCCTGGAAGCGATGGCCATGGGGCTGCCCGTCGTCGCACTGCCGGGGCCTGCCCAGGGCATCGAGGCGCGCATCGGCGCCGAGTGGTTCGTGGAAGACGGCCCGGAAGCTTTCGCCGCGCGCGTCGTCCACCTGCTCGCGGCGCCGACCGAGCGGATGCGGGTCGGCCGCCAGGCGCGGCAGCTCGTCGAGGAGCAGTACGCGTGGCGCCAGATCCTGCCCCGCATCGAAACCCTGGTCGCCGCGGCGGCCCGCGTCGAGCACGAGCATCACGCCGTGGCCGCTCACGGCTCAATCGAAACCAACGGGGACGGAGCCCGGACTCCAGGGGTGCACCATGCGTGACCTGCTGCTCGTGTCGGTCTTCTTCCCGATGCTGCCGTTCGCGTTCATCTATCCGTGGATGGGCATCCTCCTCTGGTCGTGGGTAAGCTACATGAGCCCGCATCGCCTGACGTTCGGGTTCGCCTACGACATGCCGTTCGGGATGATCGCGGCGCTCACGACGCTGGCCGGGATACTGTTCTCGCGCGAGAAGAAGCGGCTGCCGCGCGCCCCCGAAGTGATCTTCCTGCTCGCCCTGTGGGCATGGGTCACCATCACGAGCTTCTTCGCGATTCACTCCGATCTCGCCTGGGACAAGTGGCAGCAGGTCAGCAAGATCCTCCTGATGACGCTGGCAACGATGATGATTTGTCGAGATGCGGGCCGGCTCCGCTACCTGGCCTGGACGATCGCCGGCTCCCTCGGTTTCTACGGGGTGAAGAGCGGCCTCGACGCCATCCTGAGCGGATTCTCCGGCAGCTTCAGCTATCCAGCAGACTCGTTCATCGCGGACAGCAACGACCTGGCTCTCGCGCTCGACATGATCCTGCCGGTGCTGTGGTTCATGGTGAGGGCAGCGACCCGCCGCTGGGCGCGCTACGCCCTGCGCGTCGCCTTCGGCCTCACCGTCCTCGGCATTCTCACGACGTATTCACGCGGCGGCTTCATCGGCCTGTGCGTCGTCTTGATCTTCATGTTCACCAAGTCGCGCACGAAGGCGCTCTCGTTCGCCCTCCTGCTGCTGGCCGGCGTCCTCGCGGCCTTCGTCGTTCCCGACACATTCGTGAGCCGCATCGAGACGATCGCGTCCTACGACCAGGATCAGAGCGCCCAGGCCCGCCTGAAGGCCTGGTCGCTGGCCACGCAGGTCGCGCTCGATTCACCGATCTTCGGCGGCGGGTTCCGCACCTTCGAGCAGGACGTGTGGGAGCAGTATTACCCGGACACCGAGCGGGCCATCGTCGCCCACAGCATCTACTTCCAGACGCTCGCGGAGCACGGCTTCGTCGGCGTCGGGATCTTCGCCGCGCTGCTGATCGCCACGTACCTGGGGCTGCGGCGCGTGCGTAAGCGCGCGACGGAGTCCGACCAGACGATGCTGGCCAACCTGGCGGGGGCGCTCCAGGCCTCGCTCGTCGGCTACATGGTCGCGGGCGCCTTCCTGAGCCGCGCCGACTTCGACCTCTTCTACAGCGTCGTGGCGATGAGCGCGGCGATGCAGGCCGTCCTGGCTCAGTCGGCGGGCGGGGAAGCTGAGGCCGCACCGCCGCAGCCCAACGCCACCGTCGGCACGGGTCAGATGCGCAGGGTGTCGGGCGCCTAGCCATGTGTGGCATCGCCGGGTTCGTGAACCGTGACGGGCGTCCCGCGGACGGCGGCTTGCTGCGGGCGATGACGGACGCGATTGCTCACCGCGGCCCCGATGGCGACGGCCACTACGTCGCCGGCCCGGTGGCTCTCGGTCACCGGCGGCTCGCCATCATCGATCTCGTCACCGGCGCTCAGCCCATGGGGAACGAGGACGGCACGGTGTGGATCACCTACAACGGTGAGGTCTACAACTTCGCCGCGCTCCGCACCGAACTCGAGGCGCGGGGCTTTGCGTTTCGGACCACCTCGGATACCGAGGTCATCCTGCGCGCCTGGGAAGCGTTCGGTCCGGACTGCGTCGAACGGCTGCGCGGCATGTTCGCCTTTGCCATCTGGGATGCCCGGAAGAGCGTGCTCTTCCTGGCCCGCGATCGCTTCGGGATCAAGCCGCTCGTCTACACCTGCAACGACAGCGGCGTCGCCTTCGCCTCCGAGCTGAAGGCGTTGCTCGAGGACGAGACGGTGGCGCGCGACCTCGACTGGCCGGCGCTGCGGAGCTACCTGACCTGGGGCTATGTGCCGAACCCGGCCACGATCTTCGGATCCATTCGGAAGCTGCCCCCGGCCTCGTACCTGCTCTTTTCGCCGCGCACCGGCAAGCTGTCGGTCACCCGCTACTGGGATCTGCGCTTTGCCGAGGGGGACGGGCGCTCGGACGCCGAGTGGATCGACGAGCTGCGCGCCGTGCTCGCCGACGCGGTGCGCTGCCACATGGTCGCCGACGTCCCGGTCGGCGCCTTCCTCAGCGGCGGGATCGACTCCAGCAGCGTGGTCGCGCTGATGAGCCGGACGGCGGCCAGGCCCGTGCGCACGTTCTCCGTCGGCTTCCGTGAGCGCGAGTACGACGAGCTCCCGTACGCGGCGCAGGTCGCGGCGCGCCACCGTACGGATCATCGCGAGTTCGTCGTCGAGCCCGACACGCTCGCGATCCTGCCCAGGCTGGCCTGGCAGTTCGACGAGCCGTTCGCCGACGCTTCGGCGCTTCCGACCTACTACGTGTCCAAGGTGGCGCGCGAGCACGTGAAGGTGGCCCTCTCGGGCGATGGTGGCGACGAGAGCTTCGCCGGGTATCGGCGTTACCTGCGTGCGCTCGGCTGGCATCGCTGGCTCGACCGCACGCCGGCCTCCCTCGGGCGGCCGCTGTGGCGACGCCTCGCTCACGCCGTTCCGTCCGAGCTGCGCGGAGCCGGCACGCTGCGGCTCGCAGCCGACGGCCCGCTCGACCGCTACGCGCGGATGATGCGCATCCCCGGGTTGATGGCGCTCGACGACCTGCTGACGCCCCAGGCGCGCGCCGAGGTCGGCCCCGACACCGGCGCCGAGTGGTTCCACTCGTTCATCGCCGGACGTGACCAGGCCGATTACCTGACCACGCTCCAGTACATCGACATGCAGACCTACCTTCCTGAGGACATCCTCACGAAGGTCGACCGGACGAGCATGCTGGTGTCCCTGGAAACGCGCGTCCCGCTGCTCGATCACGTCCTCGTCGAGTTCGTCGCCAACCTGCCGGCGCGCCTCAAGCTCCACGATGGCGAGACGAAGTACGCGCTCAAGCGCGCCGTCGCCGACCTGCTGCCCGAGCCGGTCGTGCGGCGCCGCAAGATGGGCTTTGGCGTGCCGCTCCACCGCTGGTTCCGCGGTGCGAGTGAGGACTACATCCGCGAGGTCCTGCTCGACGACCTCACCCGGCGCCACAACGTCCTCGACACGCAGTCGGTGGCCCGGGTCCTCGACGAGCACCGGTCGGGCCGGCGGGACCTCTCGGTGCAGATCTGGTCACTGGTGTGCCTGGAGCTGTGGTGGCGGACGTGGGCCAAGGCCGCGCCGTCTCGCCGCGAGCCCGGACGCCCCACGCTGACGGTGGCCGCGCGCTGATGAGCTCGCGCCCGCTCCGGATCGTCCACGTCGTGCCGACTCTGGACGTCGGTGGTCTCGAGAACGGCCTGGTCAACGTGGTGGCCGCGCTCCCGGAGTTTGCCCACGCCGTCGTCTCGATCGGTCCGCTCGGCGCCTTCGCGCAGCGCCTGCCGCGCACCGTCGAGCAGGTGACCCTCGGCAAGGCCGCCGGAGAGCCGATGCGCCTGGCGATGTTCCGGCTCCTCCGCGTGCTGCGCCGCCTCGAGCCCGATCTGGTCCACTCGCGGAACTGGGGAGCGATCGAGGCGGTGCCGGCGGCCTGGCTCGCGGGTGTGCGAGCCATCGTCCACAGCGAGCACGGACGTGAGCTCGCGGATCCCGAAGGGCTGAACGCGCGCCGCAACCGTTTCCGCCGGCTGCTCGCGCCGCTGATCGATCGCATCGTGACCGTGTCGGACGATCTGAAGACGTGGCTCGAGGAGACCGTGAAGCTCCCCGGGGCCAAGCTGCTCGTGATTCCGAACGGCGTCGACACCGAGCGCTTCTCGCCGGCCCGTCGCCTCGAGGGCCGCCAGGCGCTCCAGGTCTCCGACGAGACGACCGTCGTCGGCACCGTGGGACGGCTGAACGGGATCAAGGACTATCCGACGCTGCTCACCGCGTTCGCGGAGGTGGCCCGCCGGGCCGAGCACGTGAGGCTCGTCTTCGTGGGCGACGGCCCGCAGCGCGCAGCGCTCGAGGCCGCGGCCGCAGCGCTCGGCATGAAGGAGCGGGTGAGCTTCCTGGGTGAGCGCACGGACGTTCCCGCGCTGATCGCCGGGCTCGACGTGTTCGTGCTGCCCTCGATCGCGGAGGGGATGTCGAACACGCTGCTCGAGGCCATGGCGGCCGGGCGGCCGGTCGTCGCCACCGGCGTCGGCGGCACCCCCGAGCTCGTGGAAGACGGCGTGACGGGCACGCTCGTCCCGGCTCGTCATCCCGCCGCGCTCACCAAGGCGATCGACGGCTACCTCTGGGATGCCGGCCTCCGGACCGCCCATGGCGAGGCCGCTCGGGCGCGTGCGGTGATGGAGTTCGGACTGGCGAGCATGGCCTCGCGGTACCGCGACCTGTATCGCGCGCTCGCCGCACGCAGGGAGGCCGTCTAGCCATGTGCGGAATCGCCGGCATCGTCTACGCGGACCCGCACCGGCCGCTCGAGCGCGACCTGCTCGAGCGCATGGGAACGGTCATCGCGCATCGCGGCCCGGACGCCGGAACGTTCCACGCCAAGCCGGGCATCGGCCTCGCCAGCCGCCGTCTGAGGATCATCGACGTGGCCGGCGGCGACCAGCCGATCTACAACGAGGACCGGACGAAGGCGGTGGTCCTGAACGGTGAGATCTACAACTTCCTCGAGCTCCGCCGCGAGCTCGAGGCCAAGGGCCACCACTTCCGCACCCGCTCGGACACCGAGGCCATCGTCCACGCCTACGAGGAATACGGCGTGCGCTGTGTCGAGCGTCTCCGCGGGATGTACGCGTTCGCGCTCTGGGACGAGACCCAGCGACGGCTCGTGCTGGCCCGTGACCGCGTCGGCAAGAAGCCGCTCTACTACACGGAGGACCTCGAGCGCTTCTGCTTCGCCTCCGAGCTGAAGGCGCTCCTTCAAGATCCGGCGCGCAAGCGGGCGATCGACCTCGAGGCGCTCGACGGCTACTTCTCGTTCGGCT